>JBFHDT010000061.1:0-8878 GCA_041584575.1 Porticoccaceae bacterium | reverse complement strand
GGGTGTTTTAGCTTCTTTTTCGGAATCCCTGGAAAATAAGATTAATACTGAGTTGCAGTTAAGTGGGCTGGTTGAAGCTACGCCGGGTGAGTGGATTTTATAGCAAGAAGTGCTTGTCAATAGGGTGGTAATTATTCGCCGCATCCATCAGCGAGCGGGCTGTTAGTCCTGGGACGCCGTAAACTTCTGTTCTAACAGCGTATCTGCTGTTTATGTTTTTAAGCAGCAGGTCGAAATCGCCATCGCCGGACAACAAAATAACGGTGTCAACATCCTTAGCAGTTTCCATTACATCAATAGTAATGCCAACATCCCAGTCACCTTTTGCAGAGCCGTCGCTACGCTGAATATAGGGTTTGAGTTTTAAATTGAAGCCGATGTGCTTAAGTGCGTCGTGAAATCTTATTTGTTGATTATCCTCGCGCTGGGTGGCATAGGCGGTAGCGCAGATAATGTCGCCCTGAATGCTGACTTGTTGCCAAAATTTGCGGTAGTTAAACTGTCGGCCATAGGTATCACGGGTGGTGTAGTAAATATTTTGCACGTCGACAAAAATTGCGATTTTATTCATGGTAGAAATTGTTGTTGATCGGCTGACGCGGTCAGCTTATCGAGAGTGGTTTGCTTGTCGTAAATAATAAAAAAGATCTGCATACATTGGTATAACAGACCTTTTTTAGCGTGCTTTATTCGCTGCGCGCGGTGACTTCCAGCAAGTGGTAGCCGAACTGGGTTTTGACCGGGCCTTGCACGGTGTTGACGTCGGCACTGAAGACCACTTGATCAAACTCGGGGACCATCATGCCAGGACTAAATTCACCGAGGTCACCGCCTTTACTACCTGATGGGCACGAGGAGTGCTGTTTGGCGAGCTCGGTAAAGTCGGCGCCGCCTTCGATGTCGTTTTTTAGTTGTTGGCACTGCTCTTCGCTACTGACCAAAATGTGCCTTGCGCTTGCTGAAGCCATGATTGTTTCTCCTAGGTAGATTGTTTACTGAAGTTCAGGTGAGGGTAATTGTACCAGTCCTGGGCGAGCATCTTTCCATGCTTTGGCGAGACGCCTACCTTCGCTTATTTGCATGGTGGTCATTTCTTCGGCGATGGAATCGCGATTGTGAATGGCATGTGGATGGCCGTCGCCGGCAATTTGCCACCACATATAAGCTTGCGTAGGGTCTTTGTCGACACCAGTGCCCTTGTCATACATTAGTCCGATGGCAAACTGTGCCGCCGCCTCACCTTGTTCAGCTGCCTTTTGGTAGAGTTCCATGGCTCGAGCATGATCTTCTTCAACTGTCTGCCCGTATTCGTACATAATGCCCAGATTGTATTGGGCAGATGAGTAACCCATGTCGGCTGATTTGCGATACCACTTATTAGCCTCTTTATAGTCCTTTTTCAACCCCAGCCCTTTGTCGTGTAGCACGCCGATATTATAGGTGGCTATTGCATGACCTTGTGCTGCCGATTGCTTGAACCAGTGTAATGCTTTTGAGTAATTCTGCTGTACACCCTTTCCCGCTAAATAGAGGCTGCCAAGTTCCTTTTGAGCATCGGCCTTCCCTTTTTCGGCTGCGAGATGACAGGCTTTAAAATTTTGTTCGGCGTTTAAGGTCTCGTCAAGGCATGAAGCCCAGAGCGTTGGAGTGAATACGCATACAGTGAGCAGGGTGAGTAGTAATTTCATTAGGCTTCTATTGTGGTCAGTGGAGTGCAGGGTATTATAAGAGATCGATATGAATATTGAACCTTGTGTTACCCCTTATGTGCTCGGTTAATGTGGGCGAGGTGTTTTAAGACAATCTTCTTAGGTTGCGGTTCCATGAATGATAGTGATTTCGTTGGAGTGACTTTCTAAAGCTGACAAACTAGCACGTGTAGCGTTATCTGTCGTCATGGCATTGTCATCTAGCTGGGCTAGCCTGTTTGATTGGAATGCTAGAGGTGGAGCAGATGAGTGTTGTTAAGGACAGTGGGGTTAATTGGCGCTATACCCCCAAAGAGCTAAGTTGGCTCTTGTTTAACGAAAGAGTTTTACAGGAAGCCGCTGATGAATCCGTGCCTATTATTCAGCGGGTACGTTATCTGGGTATTTTCTCCAGTAACCTTGATGAGTTTTTCAGGGTTAGGGTGGCTGATGTCAAACGCCTGGTGGACTTTTCCAGTGGGGCGAAAAAAGAAGAGTGTAAGGAATTACTGGATAAAGTGATGTCCAGAGTTCGTGAATTGAATAATGCTTACGATAAAACCTATCAGGAAATTCTAAAAGTACTGAGAAAGCGAAATATATTTCTGATCAATGAAATGCAGCTTACTGATCGTCAATCTGACTTTGTAAAAAGCTACTTTGAAAACAAAGTGCTCCCAGAGTTGTCGCCTATTATGGTGAGTGAAACACAGAAATTTCCTTTCTTAAAAGAAGGGTCAATTTATTTTGCAGTAAAAATATCACATAAAAAGAATATTAATTATGCTGTTTTAGAAATACCCAGTAATCGCCTCGATCGCTTTGTTCGACTGCCCAGTCGTTCAAAGGGTCGCGAGCGTGTTTTTATCACGCTTGATAATATTATTCGGCATTGCCTGGAAGAAGTTTTTATGGGGGCTTTGCCTATAGAAAAAATAGCAGCTTATACGATAAAGATTACTCGTGATGCAGAGCTTGAGCTAGGTGATGGTATTTCTGAAAGCCTGGTAGAAAAAATGTCGGCTAGCTTAAAAAAGCGCTCTAAGGGAGAGCCAGTACGTTTTGTTTACGATGAAGAGATTGCAGATGATTTACTGCAATTTTTGACAAAAAAAATGAATTTGAGGAAAAAAGATAGCCTAATACCCGGTGGCCGATATCATAATTCGAAAGACTTTATGGGTTTTCCTAATCCAGGTGCGCCTTATCTTGAATTAAAGCCTCAGTCGCCTATTAGTTATCCCGCGCTTGATAAAAACAAAAATATATTTGATTGTGTTAAGAAAGAAGACTGTCTTCTATATTATCCCTACAATTCATTTTCCTACATCATTAAATGGTTGAGGGCTGCGGCAATTGATCCCGCAGTGAGTGAGATAAAAATCAACTTGTATCGAGTGGCTTCGTCGTCAAGAGTTGTTGATTCGTTAATAAGCGCTGTTGAAAACGGTAAAAAAGTAACCGCAGTTGTTGAGCTTCAGGCTCGCTTTGATGAAGAGGCAAATATCACCTGGGCTGAAAGAATGATTGAAGCGGGTGTGCACGTGGTGTTTGGTGTGCCAGGGCTTAAAGTGCATTCTAAAATGATTTTGTTTAAACGTATTGAAGAAGGTGTCGTGCGTTTATACAGTCATATTGGCACGGGAAACTTTAATGAAAAAACGGCAAAACTGTACACTGATTTTAGTTTGCTAACGTACAGTCAAGAGGTTGGTCAGGATGTAGAAAAAGTTTTTGACTTTATCCAGTTTGCTCATCGCCGGCATGAGTTTAATCATCTTTTAGTCTCTCCTTTTAGTAATCGTAGTGGCCTTTTGGCGCTGATTGAAAGTGAAAAAAAATGTGCCATAAAAGGAAAAATATCGGGTATCTTTATCAAGTGTAATAACCTGGTAGACAAGGAAATTATTGATGCTTTGTACGAGGCAGGCAAGGCGGGAGTTAAGGTCAAGTTAATCGTTCGTGGTATGTGCTCACTGATACCGGGTGTTAAAAATATGAGTGAGAATGTCAAGGGCATTAGCATTGTTGATCGTTATCTCGAGCATCCGCGTGTCTTTGCCTTTGAAAACTCGGGAAAGCCACTCTACTATATTTCATCTGCCGACCTTATGACGAGAAACCTGGATCATCGAGTTGAGGTTAGCTGTCCTGTGTACGATAAAAAGTTGCAGAGAAAAATTCAATTAATACTCGACACGCAATGGGGTGATTGTGTGAAGGCCCGTGTGATTGACGAGCGACAAAAAAATATCATTAGCCCTCGTGGTAACCGGAAAAAAATTCGCTCGCAGCAATATATTCATAAGTTACTTCGTCGTGAGGTTGAGGTCGATTAACTTCTTAAGAGACGTCTTCAATTTGTTAGAATGGTGCTTTGCATACTCGTCTCTGCTTTTTTTAAGGGAAAATAGTGACAATAGCATCGCTTAACACAGAGGGCTCCATTGCCGTTTTGGATATGGGCTCTAACAGCTTTCATTTGGTGGTTGCCCGCATAGAGCATGGCGAAATTCGAACTTTACAAACTTTCCGCGAAGGCGTGCGGTTAGGTGAGGGCTTAAACGAAAGCGGCAGTTTGAGTAAGGCAGCACAGCAGCGCAGTTTGGCTTGTTTGAAGCAATTTGGGCAGCGTCTTGAAGGATTTCCAGACGGTGGTGTTGTTGCTTTTGCGACTAACGCCCTGCGCATTGCAGGTAATAGTCGGGCATTTCTGCGCGAGGCTGAGGCGGCCTTGGGTTACCCCGTTCAAGTGATTTCCGGGGTTGAAGAGGCACGGCTCATCTATCTTGGTGTTGCCCATTCTCTGCCCTCAGACCCAAGGCGTCGCTTGGTTGTGGATATCGGCGGGGGTAGCACCGAATTTATTATTGGCGATCAATTTCAGGCCCTGCTAATGGAAAGTTTGGCCATGGGGTGTGTCTCTTTTATGGATCGCTTCTTTCCGGGTGGGGAGCTGTCGAACCAAAATTTTGAGCAGGCATACAATCACGCCTCTAACGAACTCGTCAGAGTGAGCAAGCGCTATCGTAAAAAAGGTTGGATAACCTGCTATGGGTCGTCGGGTTCGGTGCGGGCAATAGCCCAGGCCTGTCAGCAGTACTGTGGTCAGGATGTGATTACGAGCCCGGCCTTAAAGAGCCTACAGGCAAAAATTCTCGAATACGCCAATACTCGTGAAATAGATGTCGAGTGGCTCAGTCGTGCTCGGCGCGATAATGTTATTGCGGGCCTTGCCATTTTGAGGGCTATATTTGATGTGCTTGAGGTTGATGAAATGCACTTTTCCAGTGGCGCTCTCAGAGAGGGTGCTCTTTATGATCTCGTTGGTCGCTCTGAGCACGAAGATGTTTGCCTGCGCTCGGTGCAATCCATGCAAGGTCGCTTTAACGTCGATGTGGTTCAGGCAGAGCGTGTTAGCAGTTGTGCCAAACAGCTCTTTGGGCAAGTTGCCGATGACTGGGGGTTGACGGCAGCGGATTGGACTCGTCTACACTGGGCTGCTGAATTGCATGAGCTTGGCTTGTCAATTTCTCATGTGCAATTTCACAAGCACGGCGAATACATTCTTAATGGCGCTGATATGCCGGGATTTACCCGATATGAGCAGCAAGGCATGGCCTTTCTAGTACGAGGCCATCGTCGTCGTTTACGGAGGCAACTACTTAATGACTTCTCGACAACAGATCAATCCCACCTACTACATCTCTGTGTGTTATTGCGCTTAGCGGTGCTATTAAACCGTGGACGCGGAGATTCATCGCCACCCGAGGTGGTGTTGAACGTGCAGGCAGTGGACTCTTTGAGTCTGAAGTTAAAGCGAGAAAGCTTTGATGACTATCCCCTCACTCTTTCTGAGCTAATGGCCGAGGCCGAGGGGCTCGACACCGCAGGCTTCAAGTTATTTGTGCTTAAGGCTTAAAAGCCTTTTTCGATGCAAATTTTTGAACTTGGCTCGACGTTATCAGCTGTGCTGAAATTTGTTATTATCGCCGGTCCTGTCGTAATACTAAAAACGAGGTAAGCGATGCAGCCAAAGGGCCGCTTGTTACTGGTTCGCCACGGTCAGACAGCCGCTAATGTCGACCAGGTGTGGCATGGCCACACCGATACCGCGCTGACTGATTTGGGTCTAGAGCAGGCCAATCGACTGGGTAACTATTTTCATAATTACCTGCCGGACATTCATGCCATTTATTCCAGCCCACTGCAGCGGGCGAAATACACTGCCGAGCAAATTGCTCGCGCCGGTGCCCACGAAGTGAGGCTTGACCCCCGTTTAATGGAATTTGGTGCCGGTGACTTTGAGGGTAAAAGCTTTGATGAGCTCAAGGGTGAGCATGGTTTTATAAAAAAGGTGATTAACGATGAGCACCATCGGCCTCCGGGTGGGGAGACCCGTGCCGAGGTGACCGAGCGCTTTGTCGGAGCGGTCGATGGCTTTTTGGCCAATCATCCGGGTGAAAATCTGGTCGTAGTTGCCCACGGTCTGGCCATCGCTTTTGCCCTTTCACACTGGATCGATCAAGACCGCTCCAAGTGGGTTAACTATCAGGTTAGCAACACCTCGGTGACTGAAATCTGCACGGTGAATGCAGAAATTAAATTTTTCGATCAAATCGATCATTTATAAACGATCACTCTTAGCCGCGTAGTTTCAGGAGTAGGTAACAAATGTTAGACGTTAACGAATATTTTGACGGCAAGGTTAAATCCATCGGTTTCGCGACGCAGACCTTGCCCGCCACAGTCGGTGTTATGGCACCGGGCGATTATGAATTTGCCACCAGTGAGCGAGAGGTAATGAGCGTGGTCAGCGGCGCATTGACGGTGAAGTTGCCAGACAAAGATGAGTGGCAGGTTTTTGCTGCCGGTGATTCATTTGAAGTCGCCGCCGACAAAAGTTTCCAATTACAGGTGGCGGTAGCTACAGCCTACCTTTGTACTTATGGTTAATACAAAAAAACGCATGTTTAACGGTTAATAACACTAACGCCTTATCACTGGTTGGTGTAGTTTAAAATAGTGCTGACATAATAAATGGTATTCACGAATGGGTACTCACTAAAAAGGGAATCAGGTATGTCATTTCAACATTTGTCGGTTGACGCGTTAAAAGCCATGCTCGAAGAGCGGGACGTGGTTTTACTCGACACCCGAGATGATGCCTCGTTTGAGGCCGGCCATATTGATGGCTCCGAGCAGTTAAATGAACTCAGCGTTAGTAAAATCGTCAATGACACCGAAAAAGCTAGTGCTGTAGTTGTGGTGTGTTATCACGGGCACTCTAGCCAGGGCGCTGCAAATTACCTGGTAGAACAGGGCTTCTCAGATGTCTATAGTCTCGATGGTGGTTATACTGCGTGGGCGAGTAGTCAGTGCTAGAGTTTTAATTGGTTCGGCTGTCGCGTTTATCCAAATAATAAAAATGACAAATTGATTTTAAGAACCGCTTTATGAATTTACATTTACAGGGAAAAACCGCATTAATTACCGGGGGCTCTAAAGGCATCGGCAAGGCCATAGCTCTACGCTTGGCACAAAATGGCTGTCATCTACACCTCGCGGCTCGCAACGCTGAAGATCTGGAAAAGGTTGCAGTAGAACTGCGGGCTAAATACGCTGTGTCTGTGATCGTTCACCCCACGGACTTAAGCGACAGTGATAATGCCGCCGCTTTGGTCGAGGCTTGTGCCACCGCCGATATTTTGGTGAATAATGCAGGGGCGATAGCCGCCGGCTCAATTAGTGACATTGATGAAGCCACCTGGCGTGAGGGCTGGGATCTGAAAGTGTATGGTTTTGTCAATTTAGCGCGAGACATGTACCGGGCGATGAAAGCACGGGGCCATGGCGTAATACTGAATGTCATCGGTATTGCTGGTGGCGAAGTTACCGAATTCAATTATATTGCAGGCACTACGGGCAATGCCGGTTTGGCTGCCTTTACCCGTGCTATGGGGGGTGGCAGCCCGGCCGATAATATCCGTGTGTTGGGTATTAATCCTGGAATGACAGCGACGGAAAGGCTAGTTAACCTCATGCGTCAAAATGCAGTAAATAAAGGCCTTGATCCCGATGATTGGCGACAGCTGACGACGACCATGCCTTTCGGTCGTCTCGCCGAGCCTGAAGAGGTGGCCGACCTCTGTGCCTTTCTTGTTTCCGATCGTGCCGCTTATATTTCTGGCACCGTGGTGACGATTGATGGCGGCTTGTCAGCGCGAGGGCATTTATTTGACTAAATGCACTTATGAGTAAGAGTAATTGTGCATAGGCCTTCGCTGTTCTAAGCTGTGCAGTCAATGTAGGTCTTGAAGGAGGTGTTGTGTGAGTAGCAGCAAAAGTAATGAAAGCATTAGTCGATTTCCTGTGCCAGAGCTCAATGAGCTGCCCGAGGATCTACGCACGCTAATTTTGGAAGTGCAGGAAAAAACCGGCTTTATTCCCAATGTGTTTTTGGCTCTGGCTCACCGGCCTGATGAATGCCGCGCTTTTTTTGCCATGCACGATGCCTTAATGCTACGTAAGGGTAACCTTAGCAAGGCCGAGAAAGAGATGGTCGTGGTCACGGTAAGTGGGGGTAACGAGTGCCATTATTGTGTGGTGGCTCACGGTGCGATACTGCGTATTGTGGCGAAAAATTCTCTGTTGGCTGACCAGTTGGCGATTAACTACCGCAAGGCCGATATTACGCCACGGCAGCGAGCAATGCTCGATTTTGCCGTACAAGTCAGCCAGGCCTCGGGCACTGTTAGTGATGAGGACTTTGAGCGACTACATAGCCACGGTTTTGACGATGAGGATATTTGGGACATCGGTGCCATCAGTGCATTCTTCTGCCTATCTAATCGCATGGCCAACCTCACCAGTATGCGCCCCAACGAAGAGTTTTACGCGATGGCGCGATAGCGTAGAATGCTGGGTCAGTAATATGAAACCGGATAGAGAGCAGTGAGCGAGCAAGAAAGTACCATCATTCATCAACCAGAGGAGCAGCGCTTCCTGTTGGTGATAGATGGCCTCAAATCAGTGGTTGACTATAGATTGGTTGGCAACAGTGTCGATTTTAGCCACACCTATGTACCCGATGCCCTTCGAGGCCGTGGCATTGCCGAGGTGCTCGTGCGCACTGGCCTGTCGTGGGCTAAGGGCGAGGGCTACGATGTGCGGGCCAGTTGCTGGTATGC
>JBFHDT010000060.1:0-8926 GCA_041584575.1 Porticoccaceae bacterium | reverse complement strand
TCAATGCCAATCATCAACCCACTGCCGCGTATCTCTTTAACTTTGTCGCAATCGGTTAGTGCCGTGCTAAAAGCCTGCAGTAAATGAGTGCCGAGTTCTTTGGCGCGCTGAGCCAGGTTTTCTTGCTCAATGGTTTCAATAGTGGCGAGTGCTGCCGCGCAGGCAATGGGGTTGCCGCCAAAGGTCGAGCCGTGATTGCCGGGCTGCATAAGCTGCGCTGCGGGACCGTGGGTCAGGCAAGCTCCAATGGGCACACCGTTGCCCAGGCCTTTGGCGATGGTCACTACGTCGGGGACAATGTTGTGCTGCTGGTAATGGAAGAAAGTACCAGTGCGGCCGTTAGCAGTTTGAATTTCGTCGAGTATAAGTAGCCAGCCTTTGGCGTCACACAAGGTGCGCAATTGCTGTAGGTAGTCGGGGGCGGGAATATTAATTCCCCCCTCGCCTTGAATGGGCTCAACGAATACGGCAACGATATTAGGGTTGTTTTCACCAATGACTTGTATCGCGTCAATATCGTTAAATGGGGCGCGCGAAAAGCCTCTCACCAGTGGCTCGAAACCCGCGTGCACCTTGCGGTTGCCGGTCGCCGTCAGTGTTGCGAGGGTGCGGCCATGGAAGGCCTGATCGGTGACGATAATGGTCGGCAGATCAACACCCTTTGAGTGGCCGTGGAGGCGGGCGATTTTGATCGCGGCTTCGTTGGCCTCGGCACCGGAATTGGAGAAGAACATGTTGCTCATGCCCGAGAGGGCGCTAAGCTTCTCAGCCAGTGCTTCCTGAGCGGGAATATTATAAAGATTAGAACAGTGGACGAGGGTTTGCGCCTGGTTGGTAACGGCGGCGGTGACGGCGGGGTGGGCATGGCCCAGTCCGCACACCGCGATACCGGCGAGGGCGTCGAGGTACTTTGTGTCCTTGTCGTCCCACACGTAGGCGCCTTCACCTCTGGTCAGAGTCAGGGCGCGTTGTCCGTATGTATTCATTAGTGCGTTACTTGTCATGGTTTGCTCAAGGATGCCTGTTTGGTGCAGTTAGATTTCTTCATTCTTAAATAAATAGTCAGCAAAACTTATGCCAAACAAAACAGGCGGCACTAAGCCGCCCGAAAAAAGCGAATCATGTTAAATAGCTTTGTAGACCTTGGCAATACCTTTTATGCGCTTTTCGCGATTCATTTTTTTGCTGCTCGAACGGGGTTGATGACAATTCGACAATCGTGCGTTTCTTTTTTAGTTGAAAGCAGTTAAAATAACCAAGTGTTTTACTCGGTTATTACTTGAGGTGCTTTAAATGGACGTGCTGGATACTATCCGCGATCAAATCGAAACTAACCCCGTTATTGTTTACATGAAGGGCTCTCCGAATCAGCCCCAGTGCGGCTTTTCAGCGCGCACTGTGCAGGCTCTTATGGCCTGCGGTGAGCGTTTTGCCTATGTCGACATTCTGTCGAACCCAGAGATACGCAGTAAGCTGCCCGAATATGCTAACTGGCCAACGTTTCCGCAGTTGTGGATCGGTGGTGAGTTAATTGGCGGTTGCGACATTGTTACTGAAATGCATGAGAAAGGCGAGTTGCAGTCTCTGGTTAAAGAAGCTGCATTGCCTGCTGATGAGGCTTAGTCCTGAGCCAGATCTGAGCCAGGCGTAATAAAAAAGCGGGCATTGCCCGCTTTTTTATTACCTGCTATTTATCGACGAAGCCGGGTTATACAGACTTCCAGCCGCCCAATTCACGCCAACGATTGACAATCGCGCAAAATAATTCAGCGGTGCGTTCAGCATCGTAGGCAGCACTATGTGCTTCTTTATTGCTAAAGGGAATGCCGGCCGACTGACAGGCTCGAGCCAGTACGGTTTGTCCGTAGGCGAGCCCTCCGAGAGTGGCGGTGTCGAAACAGGAAAAGGGGTGAAAGGGATTGCGCTTAATTTGACTGCGGTTGACGGCAGCGTTAACAAAGCCGAGGTCGAAATGGGCGTTGTGGGCGACGATCACTGCGCGAGTGCAGCGGTGCTCGCTGATGTTGTGGCGAATTTCCTGAAAAATATCACGCAGAGCATCTTTTTCGCTCATCGCCTCGCGGTCGGGGTCGTCGGGGTTGATGCCGGTGAACTCCAGAGCGGCATCGTCGCAAATAGTATCGGCGTGGGGGATGACATTGCGCGCAATGGTCCTATCCCGCACGAGTAGGCCGGAGTCGTCCATCACCAGAGACACCGCAGCGATTTCCAGCAGGGCGTGCTTGTCGGACTCAAAGCCACCGGTTTCCACATCGATCACTACGGGTAGAAAGCCGCGAAAACGCTCGGCAATAAATTCGCCGCTAAAGTCATCCATGGAGCCGGCGCCTGGCATGCTCATTTCGTTGTTCATTTCACTCTCCATCGACAACGGCCCACTGTAGAGTTTCAGAGGCATAAAAAGGCACCATGGCATCTTCACCAAGTTGGGTTGTTGCAGGCAGCTGCCAGGGCGCGCGGCGTAGGGTTAATTTTTGTTGATTGACAGGCAGTCCATAAAAGGCCGGACCAAAGAGGCTGGCGAAACCCTCGAGTTGTTCCAGTGCTCCGGCGCGCTCAAACACTTCGGCATAGAGCTCAATGGCGGCGTGGTGAGAGTAACAACCGGCACAGCCGCAGGCGCTTTCTTTTTTGTTTTTCGCGTGGGGGGCGGAGTCAGTGCCGAGAAAAAACTTGCCGCTGCCGCTGGTCGCAGCCTCAATTAATGCTTGTTGGTGGCTTGAGCGCTTTAAAATGGGCAGGCAATAGTTGTGGGGGCGAATACCTCCAGCTAACAAGTCATTGCGATTGCAGAGCAGGTGCTGGGGCGTGATGGTGGCGGCAATATGATCACCGCTGTTGGCCACAAATTGAGCGCCCTGTGCGGTAGTGATATGTTCGAGCACAACTTTTAAGTCGGGGAATTGAGCGCAGAGGGGAGTTAGTGTGCGCTCAATAAAGACGGCCTCTCGGTCAAAAATATCGATGTGGGAGTCGGTCACTTCGCCGTGTAATAACAAGGGCAGGCCGAGTTTCTCCATGCGCTCTAACACTGGATATACTTTCTTTATATCGGTGACGCCAGAGTCTGAATTAGTGGTGGCACCGGCCGGGTAGTATTTAACGGCGTGAATAAAACCACTGGCGATAGCGCGGTCAATTTCATCGACCGGGGTGTTGTCCGTTAAATACAGCACCATTAAAGGCTGCCAATCATTACCCTCGGGGCGAGCAGTCAAAATACGTTCACGGTAGATGCCGGCTTGCTCGGTAGTGATCACCGGCGGCGCTAGGTTGGGCATAACAATGGCGCGGGCAAAGTGGCGCGCAGCATCGCTGACAGTATCGCGCAGGGCGGGACCGTCGCGTAAATGCAGGTGCCAATCATCGGGCCGAGTAATAGTTAGCATGGTGAGTGAGTCGAGAGTCGTAGACATTGTTTATTGGCGGGCTTTGTTGCTAATTTAGAGCGGCCATCCTACCGGAAAGATGCGGCGCGGGACAGGCTTGTATCTGCATCGAACGCTATCAAAAAAGCGGTGCAGGGTTTAGAATTTAGCTTTGTTCAGCTGCTTCTGCTCAGTTACTTCTATTTATTCCAGGAGATTGTTTGTGTCCGATATTAAAAAAGTGGTTTTAGCCTATTCCGGAGGGCTCGATACCTCCGTAATTGTTCGCTGGTTGCAGGAAACATATCAATGTGAGGTGGTGACCTTTACCGCTGATATCGGCCAGGGTGAAGAAGTTGAACCGGCACGGGCCAAGGCAAAATCTCTGGGTATTGAAGAAATCTATATTGATGATCTACGCGAAGAGTTTGTACGCGACTTTGTTTACCCGATGTTTCGCGCCAATACGATTTATGAAGGCGAGTATCTATTGGGTACATCCATTGCCCGACCACTAATTGCCAAGCGCTTAATCGAAATCGCTAACGAAACCGGTGCCGATGCAATTTCCCACGGTGCTACGGGTAAAGGTAATGACCAAGTGCGATTTGAGCTGGGTGCTTATGCATTAAAGCCCGGCGTTAAAGTCATCGCCCCCTGGCGTGAATGGGACTTAACGTCGCGCGATACATTGATGGATTATTGTGCCACGCATGATATTCCCGTTGACTTTGCCTCGAGCAAAAAGAAGTCTCCCTATTCGATGGACGCCAACTTATTGCATATTTCCTATGAAGGCGGTGTGCTGGAAGAGCCCTGGGCAGAGGCGGAAGAGTCAATGTGGCGTTGGAGTGTGTCGCCCGAAGCCGCCCCCGATAAGCCACTGTACATGGAGTTAAGCTTTGAGAAAGGCGACATTGTTGCCGTCGACGGCAAGGCCATGACACCGGCCGAGGTGCTAACACTACTCAATAAAGTGGGTGGTGCCAACGGCATTGGTCGTGCCGATATTGTCGAAAACCGCTATGTGGGCATGAAGGCGCGGGGTTGCTACGAGACACCGGGCGGCACCATTATGCTTAAGGCTCACCGGGCTATCGAGTCGATCACCCTCGACCGGGAAGTCGCCCACCTAAAGGATGAGTTGATGCCCCGATACGCCAGCCTAATTTACAACGGTTATTGGTGGTCGCCAGAGAGACAAATGCTGCAAACTATGATTGATGAATCTCAGCAGTATGTAAACGGCGTCGTACGTTTGAAGCTTTATAAAGGGAATATTATTGTTATCGGGCGCAAGTCGCAAGATAGCTTGTTTGATGAACGTATCGCCACATTTGATGACGACGCGGGTGCTTACAACCAGCAAGATGCAGAGGGTTTTATTAAACTCAATGCCTTGCGCCTGCGTATCGCGGCAAACAAAAACCGCTAGTTATTAACAGCATCACAAATGGTCATGAGCTGGCCATTTGTGAGGGTCCGTTGATTGATATATGTCATGTTATAGCGGTTCTGAATAACCAATAATTGCGCCGTTTCAAGTTTAGCGCCGTAAATTGCCCCGTCCTTTCTCATCAAGGAAATATGAAATGAGTGATGCTAGCATTGCGAATACACCACCTACATACAACATAAGGGTGGTCAAGCAGTTTGCTATCATGACCATTGTCTGGGGTATCGTCGGTATGTTAGTGGGGGTTATCCTCGCCGCCGAAATGATCTGGCCCGATTTGAATATGGGGCTACCCTGGCTGCATTTCGGCCGCTTGCGACCGCTACACACCAATGCTGTGATTTTTGCCTTTGGTGGCTGTGCCTTATTTTCAAGCTCTTACTACATCGTGCAAAAAACCTGTCAGGCGACATTGATATTACCGCGCCTGGCGGCCTTCACTTTTTGGGGTTGGCAGTTAGTCATTGTTGCTGCGGCTATCACCCTGCCTATGGGCTTGACCACCACTAAAGAGTACGCAGAGCTGGAATGGCCGATCGATATATTGATCACAGTGGTATGGGTTTCTTATGCCATCGTTTTTTTTGGTACCATCGCGAAGCGACAAACCTCTCATATTTATGTCGCCAACTGGTTCTTCGGTGCCTTCATTCTCGCCGTTGCCATGTTGCATGTCGTTAATAGTGCGGCCATCCCGGTGTCGATGTTCAAATCCTATTCCGTCTACGCCGGCACCATCGATGCCATGGTGCAATGGTGGTACGGTCACAATGCAGTGGGCTTCTTTTTAACGGCTGGCTTCCTCGGCATGATGTATTACTTCGTGCCGAAGCAGGCGGGGCGGCCTGTGTATTCCTACCGTCTTTCCATTGTGCATTTCTGGGCGCTGGTTGCGATCTATATCTGGGCTGGCCCGCACCACTTGCATTACTCTGCTTTGCCTGATTGGGCGCAAAGTTTGGGCATGGTGATGTCGCTGATTCTGTTGGCACCTTCCTGGGGCGGTATGATCAACGGCATTATGACGTTGTCAGGGGCCTGGGATAAATTGCGTACTGACCCGACCCTGCGTTTTTTGGTGGTGTCACTGTCCTTCTACGGTATGTCGACCTTTGAAGGCCCGATGATGGCGATTAAGACGGTGAATGCTCTGTCTCACAATACAGACTGGACCATCGGTCACGTCCACTCCGGAGCTTTAGGTTGGGTCGCGATGATTTCAATAGGTAGCATGTATCACTTGATCCCCTTGCTCTTTGAAAAGCCCAAGATGTATAGCATTAAATTAATCAACACTCATTTCTGGCTGGCGACCATGGGCACGGTACTTTATATCGCCTCGATGTGGGTTAACGGTATCGCCCAGGGCTTAATGTGGCGCGCCTTTAATACCGATGGCACATTGACTTACACCTTCGCTGAATCCATTGAAGCAAGCATGCCGGGTTACTACGTAAGGTTATTGGGCGGCGGTATGTTCTTCCTCGGTATGTTGGTGATGGCCTTTAATGTCTGGAAGACCTGTCGAGGGCCAGGTGTTAGTGCACCTGATGATAGCCAAGTAGCGACCGCAGCGTAGGGGCACGACAATGAATCATGAAATAGTTGAAAAGAATGTCGGCTTACTGATTGTGCTGACGATAGTGGCGATGAGCTTTGGTGGCTTGGCACAAATTGTTCCTCTGTTTTTTATTGAATCGACAACAACGCCCATTGCTGGTTTGAAACCGCTGCCACCATTGGTGCTTGAGGGACGTGATATTTACATTCGTGAAGGCTGTCACGTATGCCACACTCAGATGGTCCGCCCCTTCCGCTCTGAAACTGAGCGCTACGGTCACTACACCGTAGCCGGTGAACAAGTTTACGAACACCCTTTTTTGTGGGGGTCAAAACGTACTGGTCCAGATCTGGCTCGAGTCGGTGCTCGCTACAGTGACGAGTGGCATCGGGCCCACCTTTACAACCCAAGAGACGTAGTGCCTATTTCGAATATGCCTAGTTTCCCCTGGTTATTTCACAATGTGGTTACGGGCAAAGATACCGCCGACAAAATGCGAGCATTACGCACCGTCGGTGTGCCTTATACCGATAGTGATATTGAAAACGCTGCAGCTGTGTTTGCGTCTGGCGACGTTAAGGAAGTTGACGCACTGGTGGCCTATCTTCAGCAGTTAGGCACATTGATCAAACAGAAGCGTTAAGGCGAACTGGAGGGCACATGGATCAGGGTACATTAGAAGGTATTGGTACATTGCTGGCGATGCTGGCCTTTCTCGCTGTTTGCGTGTGGGCTTATAGCGCGAGAAATAAAGCACGTTTTGATGAGGCTGCAATGTTGCCATTTGCCGACGAATTACAAGCAGCTGAACGGCAAGGTCTTGACGATGAGGCTGCTGACAATAGAACAACCCCGCAGGCAACAACAAATAAGGTAGGAAATAGCCGATGAGTACCTTCTGGAGTCTGTGGATCATTATTATCACTGTCATTACCACTGTCGGTGTTTGTTGGGTGTTGCTGGCTAATCGAAAGGTGGTCGTCAAAGAAAAGCCCAAAGATGGCGAAGTGCCGAAGACCGGCCATGTCTACGATGGTATTGAAGAGTACGACAACCCACTGCCGAGTTGGTGGTTCAATATGTTTGTTGGGACGGTGGTGTTCACGATTATTTATTTGGTGCTCTATCCCGGTCTGGGAAATTTTCCCGGAGTTCTAGGTTGGACTTCCGATGGGCAATGGCAGGAGCAAGAGGAGAAAGCGGAAGTTCGATTTGACGCGGTTTACGCGACGTTTGAGGGGCTGTCTATAGAAGAACTTGCTGTCAATCCAGAGGCCTTCAAAATCGGTCGCCGCCTGTTTGGTAATAACTGTGCCGTTTGCCACGGCAGTGATGGACGCGGTAGTTACGGGTTCCCTGACTTAACCGATGGTGACTGGTTGTATGGCGGTACACCCGAGGCGATTGAGTTTTCCATAACCCACGGTCGTACCGGAATGATGCCGGGTTGGGCCGCAGCGATTGGCGAAGAGGGCGTTAACCAGGTGACTGAATATTTATTCAAACTGGGTGGCAGTGAACACGACGCAGGCTTGGCTGAAGGCGGTGAAAAAGTCTTCGCCACTTTTTGTACGGGCTGTCATGGTGCTGATGGTAAGGGTAACCAGGCCTTGGGTGCGCCGAATTTGAGTGATGACATCTGGTTGTATGGCCGTTCTCCGGAATTGATCAAAACCACCATTCGTTCCGGGCGCCAGGGCTTAATGCCTGCACAAAGCGAGCAGTTGCGTGAGAGTAAAATTCGTTTGCTGGCAGGCTATGTCTACAGTTTGGCACATCAATAGTTTCCGAAAGAGTTAGCCGTGCATTAAATAATGGCTGAGAGAGGCGACCATGAGTTCGCAAGAGAGACCAAAACCGAGCCTTGAGGAAGAGGCTCATGTTCTCTATCTCTACGAGACAGAAAAAAAAATCTACCAGCGGCGCTTTGTAGGCTTTTTTCGCAAGCTAAAAAAGCGCAGTGGCATACCGTTGCTACTAGGTTATTTACTCCTCCCCTGGTTCCAGATTGACGGCCGCCAGGCCGTTTGGTTTGACTTGCCGGCACGTAAATTTCATATTCTATGGATGACCTTTTGGCCTCAGGATTTCATGATGCTGGCCTGGTTGCTCATTATTGCCGCCTTTGCTTTATTTTCCGTGACGGTAGTTGTGGGGCGTGTCTGGTGTGGTTTTAGCTGCCCTCAAACGGTGTGGACCATGATGTTTTCGGGCGTTGAGAGGTTTTTTGAAGGCGGCCGTAACAAGCGTATCAAGCTGGATTTAGCGCCGTGGAATTTTAATAAAATATGGCGTAAAAGCGGCAAGCATGTTGTCTGGCTACTCATTGCTTTTATTACAGGTTTTACTTTTGTCGCCTATTTTAACCCGGTTCGGGAACTGAGTATCGACCTGCTAACTTTTTCAGCTCATCCGGCCGCTGTTTTTTGGATCTCCTTTTTTACATTAATGACCTACATGAATGCGGGCTATTTGCGTGAGCAGGTCTGTAAATACATGTGCCCTTATGCACGCTTTCAG
>JBFHDT010000059.1:0-8964 GCA_041584575.1 Porticoccaceae bacterium | reverse complement strand
GCTTGAATGTGTTGTGGGCTCTATTCCTTGTTGGCCCAAGTTATATATGGGGTCAACAAGGGTTATTTAAAGCCCACGGTGGGATTTTAACACAGTCTATGTGGTGTCAGGCTGTTGGAAGTGTTTCTTTAGCTTGAATGGCTGAGGATGCGTTGTTTCTGGCGTTGCCAGTCACGATTCTTGTCATCCTGGCGTTTGTCATATTCAGCTTTGCCTTTGGCGAGAGCAACTTCGCATTTCACCAGATGGCCCTTCCAGTACAGAGTGGTGCAAATGCAGGTGTAACCTTTTTGCTGCACGGCGGCTTCTATTTTGTCGAGCTCGCGGCGATGCAGCAACAGTTTGCGACTGCGGTTGGGCTCGGTGACAAAGTGGGTGGAAGCCGTTGGCAAGGGCTGAATATTGGCGCCAAACAGTAGTGCCTCACCATTTTGAATGTGCACGTAGCTGTCGGTGAGTTGAATTTTCTTCTCACGGATACTTTTGACTTCCCACCCCATTAACGCGATGCCGGCTTCAAACTTCTGGTCAATTTGATAGTCGTGGCGAGCGCGTTTGTTAACGACGATGGTGTTGGAGCTGGATTTTTTCTTGGGTTTTTTTGCCATGGCGCGATTATACGGTGTGGCGGGGGTGCTGCCTATGCTTGGTGAGCTTTGTATTCGTCAGGGTAGATCCGGCGGTTTTGTACGAAGCGGGCAGGGGGTACAATGGCGACCTTGTCATACTAATGAGTTTCGTCTTGAGTCAGACACAGTCCTATCCGGCGTGGCGCAGCCGCTGGGTGTTTATTTTTGCGGCCACCGGTTCTGCGGTTGGGCTGGGTAATATTTGGAAGTTCCCCTATATCACCGGCGAAAACGGCGGCGGTGCGTTTGTGCTGGTGTATCTGTTGTGTATTCTATTATTGGGTATTCCGGTTATGGTGGCGGAGGTGATGCTCGGGCGGCGCGGGCGCCAAAGTCCGGTCAATGCCATGCGCCAACTCACCTCTGACGCCGGTTTACATGGCTTCTGGAAAAGTATTGGCTGGCTTGGCGTGGTGGCGGGTCTGTTAATCCTTTCTTATTATTCGGTGATTGCCGGCTGGGCACTGGCTTATATTCCTGAAATGGGTAAGGGTACTTTTCAAGGTGCGGGGCCGCTTGAGTCCCAGGTATTTTTTGACGCCCTGCTGGCGGATAAAGGCCGCTTGCTGGGCTGGCAGTCCTTATTTATGGTGTTGACGGTGGGGGTCGTCGCCTTCGGTGTCGTTAAAGGTCTCGGTGTTGCGGTGCGTATACTGATGCCGTTGTTGTTTGTTTTGCTGTTGGCTATGCTGGCTTTTGCCTATCGCCACGGTGACTTTGGTGGTGCTGCGGCATTTTTATTTCACTTTGATTTTTCTGCGCTCAGTGGCCGCTCTGTGCTTGAGGCTCTTGGCCATTCCTTTTTCACGCTGAGCCTGGGTATGGGTTCTATCATGGCTTACGGTGCCTATATGCCTGCAACGGCCAGTATCGGCAAAACAGTTTTGACGGTTGCCATGTTAGATACGCTAGTGGCGTTAATGGCGGGCATGGCTATTTTCCCCATTGTTTTTGCTCACCCAGACATTAATCCCGCGGCGGGGCCGGAGCTGTTATTTGTGAGCTTGCCGGTGGCTTTTGGTGCCATGCCCGGCGGTTTGGCGGTCGGTATGGTGTTTTTTATTTTGGTCTCCATTGCGGCCTGGAGTTCAGCGATTTCTTTGATAGAGCCTGCAGTGGCCTGGTTAATTGAACAGCGTGGCTTTAATCGTTTCACGGCGAATATTCTGTTGGGGCTTGTGGCCTGGGCGTTGGGCCTTGGCACTATATTGTCATTTAATGACTGGTCTGGTTTTACGCTGGGTGGGTTTACTTTCTTCGGTGCGATGGACTTTTTGACCTCGCGGATATTGCTGCCGCTCACCGGGTTGTTTATTGCTATCTTTGTTGGCTGGATAATGCCGGGTGCGATGGCAAAAAGTGAGCTTAATGGCGATAATTCATTGATGTATCCCCTTTGGTTGTGGGTATTGCGTTACATCTGTCCTCCGGCTATTGGCGTCGTGCTGTTGGTCGGTCTGTACGATACATTCGCACCGGTGGGCTAAGGGGTGGTGTTATGAAAACAACGTCCATCCAGCGTAGCGCCTTGGTGTTGCACTCAGCGCAGGCGATGTTCGATTTGGTGAATGATATTGAAGCCTACCCCCAGTATATGGAGGGTTGCAGTGGTGCTGAGGTAATATCGCGGGACGATAAAGAAGTTATTGCTCGACTGGATTTACGCAAGGCGGGTATTAGCCACAGCTTTACCACGCGCAATCATTTGTTAGCACCTCAGCTGGTAGAAATGACGCTTGTTGATGGGCCCTTTAGTTACTTTCAGGGCGTATGGCAGTTTAAAGCTTTACAGGAGAATGCGTCGAAAGTCAGTCTCGATCTTGAATTCGCGTTTAAAAGTGGCATGCTGAATAAAGCTGCAGGGAAATTGTTTACCCGAGTGGCCGATAATTTAGTAGCGGCACTGGTGAAGCGTGCTGATGACGTTTTCTCTGCTGTCAATAATTAGTTTGTCTGAGGTTGTGTAAAAAATGTTGTCAGAAGATACGTCTGAAGCCTTGCCGGAAACTATCGTCGTCGAAGTGGCTTATGCGCTGCCCGATAAGCAAAAAATTATTAGCCTGCAGGTGTCGCCGGGTACCACGGCGCGGCAGGCTGTGTGGGAGTCAAATATTGTCGCGGTGTTTCCCGAGATTGATGTCGACGCTGCGATTCTGGGTGTTTTTAGTCATACTTTGGGTACTAAAGGGATGCCTTCTGCGGAAGAATATGTACTGAAGCCTATGGATAGGGTGGAAATTTATCGCCCATTGATTGCCGACCCTAAAGAGGTGCGTAAACAGCGCGCCGCCAAAGCTCGAGAAGAGCGGGCGGCACAAAAAGCCCAGCAAAAGACTGGCAAATAGTTTGAGATTACAAAACGTGCCTGCTCGTGCTAATTGAACGATATCGGCTCACTGAGTAGGGGTAGGGGCGTTGGCCTCGAGTTCGGCGGGAGATGGTAGTGCCTGCGTTTCAATTATATCGTTAGCATTTATCTCGTCGGTTGCGGAGGATTTTAAGTCGCTAGGCAGGTAATCGCCAGTAAAGTGGGTCAGGGTGTTGCCGTTAAAAAAGACGGTGATTTTTTCGCGCCTCTCTTTCTGGCCGGGGCGTTTAATACTGTAATAGTAGTCCCAGCGATCCTGGTCGAAGGTATCCATCAACAAAGGAGTGCCCAAAATATAACGCACCTGCGAACGGGTCATGCCGGGGCGCAATTGGTCGACCATTTCCTGGTTGACGATATTGCCTTGCTGGACTGTCACCTTGTGAATGTCGGGGTATTTTAGGTAGGAGCAACCGTTTAAGAGGGCGGCAGTAACAATTAATAGGGCCAGGGGAAAGCGGCTTGGCATTTGGGGTTCCAGTCTGTGAATCGAACAGGGATAATACCCTTTTCACCAAATCTGTGAGAAGAGGTCATCAATGTCTCAGAGTAATCAAGAACTGAAAAAAGCGGGTTTGAAGGTGACTCATCCTCGTATCAAAATCTTGCAAATTATGGAGAACGAAAAACAGCGGCATTTAAGTGCCGACGATGTGTTTCGCTGTCTCCATGAAAAAGGCGAGGATGTGGGTATCGCTACGGTTTATCGTGTATTGACACAATTTGAAACGGCGGGGCTGATTCAGCGTCACAGTTTTGATTCGGGGCCGGCGCTTTATGAGCTTAACCGAGGCGAGCATCACGACCACATGATTTGTGTCGATAGTGGTGAAGTGTCAGAATTTCACAGCGAGGAAATCGAGATTCTACAGCGTCGAATCGCTGCTGAAAAAGGCTATGAGCTGATCGGCCATAGCCTGGTGCTCTATGTAAAACCAAAGCCATAGGCAGTAGTTGTTTTTCATTGCCGGTAAGCGTGTTGTTGCTGGTTGAAAAAGTTAATAGGGGTGCTGTTTAGCGTCCCGCGAATGAGGAGAAAAAAGTGGAAGACATTAGTTTGCAGTCGCGCATCGACGTACTCAGCGAAGAGCAGGTGATGATTCAAGACAGTGCTGTCGCATTTATTGCCCAGGATGAAGAGCTTAAAAAAGTCCGTGAAAATCGTTTCAAACAACCGGGTTACGATGCCCAAACCTGGGCTGAAATGGCCGAGGCGGGTTGGTTGGGCTTCTTGGTGCCTGAAGACTACGAGGGTATTGGTTTAGCCTTTTCTGATATCAGTCTGGTATTGATCCAGCTGGGTAAAGGGCTAGTACCAGCACCGTTTTCTGCTACCGCTGTACTGGCGGCCCGGACGCTGGTTAAAAGCGATAACGAGGCTTTCAAAAAAGCACGCCTGCCCGCGTTGATTAGCGGTGAATGGAAGCCAGCCATTGCCTGGCAGGAAACGCGGGCAACCCTTGATGTGAAAGCGGAGAAAGTCACCTGCGTCGATGGCAAGCTAAATGGCCAAAAATTATTTGTGCCTGATGCCGGTGGTGCCGATGCCTTTATTGTTTCGGCAGCGACAGCCGAAGGTACAGTCCTGTATGCAGTTGAAAAAGATGCCAGTGGCTTGAGCATTGAGTACGCTCAGCGTGTCGACGGTGGTTTTTATGCAACCCTGACTTTCGACAATGTTGACGTCGGTGAGCAGGTCGCTAGCGCTGCCGTTGCCGAGCAAGCCCTGGCCAGTGCCTTGGACGAAGCGCGCGTTGCCGCCAGTGCCGAGTTACTGGGCGTGATGACGCGAGCCTTGGAAATCACCGTTGACTATCTCACCCAGCGTGTTCAGTTTGATAAGCCCATTGGTAGCTTTCAGGCGCTGCAACACAATGCGGTCGATCTGTTTGTATTGTCTGAAATTTCGCGCTCTGTCTTGCTGCAAACCACCGCCCTGTTTGACGGCGATGCCTCGGATCAAGAGCGTGCCATAGCCGCCAGTCAGCTTAAAGCGCGCTGTGGCGATGCGGCCCTGCAAATCACTAAAGATGCCATTCAGTTACACGGGGGCATCGGTTATACCGATGAGTGCAATATCGGACTCTACCTGAAAAAAGCCATGTACCTCTCCTCCCTGTGGGGCAATGCCTCCGCTCACCGCAGTCGTTATGCGGCTCTCGTTTTATAAAAAGGGGCCTTATAAAGCAGTTTTACACACTGCAGGTTTCGGTTTGAGTTAACGACACAACATAAGTTTTAGGAGAGAAAATGACTGATTACAACGCAATGGCGGATGATGATTTCCGTAAAATGCTCAACGACTGGTTGGTTGAAAATTACCCTAGCGAACTGCGCTTCCCGGCTGAACGCATGCACTGGGATGAGTGTGGCGACTGGTACATGACGCTGGCCAAAAAGGGCTGGCTGGCACCGGGCTGGCCAGCAGAGCACGGCGGTATGGGTCTCGATGCCAATAAGCTATTGATATTAATGGAAGAGTTTGAAGGCTACGGCGTCGGCCGCACACCGGATCAGGGCATGACCATGATCGGGCCGCTGTTAATTCAATACGGCACTGAAGAGCAGCGCCAGCACTACCTGCCGAAGATTCTTAACGGCGAAAATATTTGGTGTCAGGGTTATTCCGAGCCGGGTGCCGGTTCTGATCTGGCCAGTCTGCGTACTGCTGCTGTACGTGATGGTGATGAATACGTTGTCAACGGCCACAAGATCTGGACCACTTTGGCGATGGACGCCAACATGATCTTCACCCTGGTGAGGACTAATAAAGAGGGCAAGAAGCAGCAGGGTATTACCTTTTTGTTGATTCCCCTCGACAGCCCGGGTATTACCGTGCGCGGCATCGACAACCTCGGTATGCATGATGAATTTGCCGAAGTGTTTTTCGACGATGTGCGTGTCCCCGTGGCTAACGTGGTGGGCAAAGAGGATGATGGCTGGACGATCGCCAAAGCCCTGCTTGGCCACGAACGTATTTTCATCGGCAGTCCCAAAATGGCCTCCCTGGCAATGAACCGTCTGAAGGCGCTGGCCGAAAGTGCTGACATGTTTACCGACCCTCTTTTTGTCGAGCGTTACACTGTGCTCAAATTAGAGATTGAAGACCTTGCTGCCGCTTACACGCGTTTTGTGGAAGTACTTAAACGTGGCGGCAAGATTGGCGCCGAAGTGTCGATGTTGAAAATATGGAATACCGAGACCCAGCAGCGCATTACCGACTTGATGCTCGACGTGGCGGGTGAAAACTGTGGGGTTTCCGATGCTATTCCCGCTGGCGACACCGCAGTTAGTGCGCCAGGTGAATTTATTGGTGCTCGTCCGACGACTATTTATGGCGGCAGCAATCAGATTCAACGCAATATTTTGGCGAAAGCCGTATTGAAACTGCCCAGCTAATAGCGGGTAGCCTGTGGCGGGTGCATTTTTGCCCCGCCATTTTTCAATAGCTCATTCTAAATAATAAATAGGTAGCTAAAAATGGATGACCAGGCTTTTCGGTTACACGTTCGCGAGTGGCTAGAAGCAAATTTCCCTGAAGAAATGCGCTTCCCCCCCCGGCGTCTGAATTTTGATCAGGCCATGGGCTGGCATAAAACGCTTAACGAACAGGGTTGGGTGGCGCCGGGTTGGCCGACTGAGCACGGTGGTATGGGTCTAAGCCCTTATCAGCAAATTATCTTCTCTGAAGAG
The DNA here is from genome assembly GCA_041584575.1 of Porticoccaceae bacterium. GTDB lineage: Bacteria > Pseudomonadota > Gammaproteobacteria > Pseudomonadales > Porticoccaceae > Reddybacter. The sequence goes on along the minus strand of JBFHDT010000059.1, from coordinate 2,274 downwards.
CTCGACCGTGTGGGTGCTTTTATTATTCCCAGTTTTGGTGTCACCATGTTGGGGCCGCTGTTACTGGGCTATGGCACCGATGAGCAGCGTGCGCAATACCTGCCGAAGATCCTCTCGGGTGAACATATTTGGTGTCAGGGCTATTCCGAACCGGGTGCCGGCTCAGATCTTGCTAGTTTGCGCATGTCAGCTGAGATTGATGGCGATGACTACATCGTCAACGGTCAGAAAATTTGGACCACCATGGCGCAACAGGCCAATATGATTTTCCTGCTGGTGCGCACTGATAAAGAGGCGAAGAAGCAAAAGGGCATTAGCTTTTTACTGGTGCCGATGGACACCCCAGGTATTACCGTGCGTGAAATCGATAATATCGGTGGTTATTCTGAATTTGCCGAAGTCTTTTTCGACGAAGTACGAGTGCCTCGCAGCAATATGGTCGGCGCGGTGAATCAGGGTTGGACGATGGCAAAAGCCCTGTTGGGCGCGGAGCGTATTTTGCTCGGTAGCCCCAAACTGGCGAAATTCCCCCTGCAACGCCTGCAGGCAATGGCCACTGAGTTTGGCTTGTTTGACGATCCTGTCTTTAAAGCCCGTTTCACCCAGCTACACATGGAAATTGAAGATTCAGTGGCGGTTTATATCCGCATGCTAGAGGTCCTGCGTCGCGGTGAGCAGCTGGGCCCAGAAATCTCTATTTTGAAACTGGCGGTGACCGAAATGTTCCAGCGGGTGGCTGACTTAATCCTCGATGCTTCTTCTGAATTCGCGGGTTCCGAGTCCGTAATCCCTCTTTCGGACGGCACATCCTACAAGCCCGTGAACACCTATTACCTGTCACGGCCCTCTACTATTTATGGGGGCAGCAGCCAGGTGCAGCGTAATATACTGGCAAAGGCGATTTTGAAACTACCGGGTTAACTTGTTGATGCTAATGATTTGAACGAGTTTAGCCACTAAATTCTGCTGCTACCTCATAGAAGTGGCAGTAGAACAAGAGTAGCGGGCAATGATCTTTTTGGGCGCATTCACATCGAAAGAGCTTCTTAAGATCGTTGTACCTGTCTTAACAGAGGGAGCTACTTAACAGGCTGCTATCAAAAAAGTGCTGGTGATGACAAAAAGGGCGTTGCAAGGTTGCGGTATTTTATAACGGCGATAGCGGCCACCGAAACTAGCAAAAAACCGATTAACAACCAGCTGCTATGGGGCTTTCTCTGCCAGTTGAAGTGCCAGTTAGGGTGCCAATGCAGCAAAGCGTGTAAATCGTGCTTGAATGACATATAAATACCCTCCGGGTCTCTTGGGTGGTGTTTCATAGCCGTAAGATGCAGACTTCGACATACCAAGAATAATAAAAATAAATGAAATACCAAATGGCTTCGCCTTATACGGCGTAGTCTTTCGAGTTATTTACAATTCATTTGGCTGAAACACAGGTGGGTGTGAGTCACGGAACTATTTTATGCCGCATAAATTCGGACGGGAGGAGTCAGGGTGCGTGTTTAATCGAACTGTGACCGCAGATGTGCGGGGCTTGAGGGTGATATCGCTATCTTTGTTATCCAAATCAAAGTGGTGACTGGGCCTGGTTTACTAAAATACAGGTGAGATTTACCCGTAAATACGCTGGGTTACTCGACCTGAAAACGGTCAACTGCTGCCTACAACTGACGTTCAGTATAAATACCTGGTCGTATTGAATGCGTGGTCAATTTTACAAGCTTACTGTTACTATTAATGGGGCAATAGTTGCGTTGAGTTAACGCGGTTTAATTGTTTGCGAGTACAATAAAAAAATAACTTTCTCAAGCAGGGTGCAGTATGGATCTGGATTTAATTGAGCAGGGTGGCCCGGTTGTTCTAGTGTTAATCGGCCTCTCGGTTGTTGGTTTAAGCTTGGTTTTTTTCAAGCTTTTTCACTACCGCCATTATTCGCTGGCGAAGATTCGTCATATCGAGGGTTCGATAGATTTGTGGGTGAATGGTGACAAACGCCAAGGCCGCGATGGGTTAAACAAAGACCTCGGCCCTTATGCCACGATGCTTGGACAAGGTGTTGACTGGCTAGATCAAGGTGAAAAAGATCAAACCGCGATCCGTGAAGAGTTAAATCGTCAGGGGCAGCAGATCATTTCCCGCGTTAACGGCATGAATGGGTTTATTGAACAAATTGCCTATTTGTCACCCATGCTCGGTTTACTCGGTACGGTGTTGGGCATGATCGACGTGTTTCGTGGCCTGGCCGACCAGGCCGGTGGCGGTGATACTGGT
>JBFHDT010000058.1:0-9104 GCA_041584575.1 Porticoccaceae bacterium | reverse complement strand
CCATTTTTGCCCGCATAAATTTTGCCAATTTTGTCGCGGTTGGCGCGGGCCGTTTCGATCACACCGCAGGCGCTGGCATTGATGACCGCGGTAACACCGCCGGACTGTGCGTAAAAAGCATTTTTCTTGGCCATAATATTCCTGCAAAAACGACATCGTAAAAAATGTGCGCATCATACGGGATTAGTCCTTTAAATGCATGGCGGTTAGGCAGCTGTGGTGTGATAATTATCACCACTTATTAGGGAATGATTAATTAATGCATATTCATATCTTAGGTATCTGCGGCACCTTTATGGGCAGCCTGGCACAGCTGGCAAAAGCCGATGGACACCGGGTGTCGGGTTGCGATGACAATGTTTATCCGCCAATGAGTGAGCAGCTTGAACACGCGGGCATTGAATTGACTCACGGCTATGACCCCGCTCAGTTGCAGCCGGCCCCCGATTTGGTGGTGGTGGGCAATGCCTTGTCACGTGATAATCCCTGTGTGGAATATATGTTGCGCGAGCAATTACCCTATACCTCTGGGCCGCAATGGCTGGGGGATCACTTTTTACAGGGTAAGTGGGTATTGGCTGTCGCGGGGACTCACGGTAAAACGACGACCTCGAGCATGCTCGCCTGGATACTCGAGTACGCTGGGTTGGAGCCAGGGTTTTTAATTGGCGGTGTGCCAAATAATTTTGATGTTTCAGCGCGACTCGGCGGCGAGAAATATTTTGTTGTTGAGGCCGACGAATACGACACGGCCTTTTTTGATAAACGTTCGAAGTTTGTCCACTATCGCCCGCGCACGGCAGTATTGAATAACCTTGAATTTGACCATGCCGATATTTTTGAAAACCTTCACGATATACAGCTGCAATTCCATCATTTAGTGAGAACTATCGCTGATGATGGCTTGATTATTCACCCTCAAAGTGAAAAAAATATCAGCGATACCTTAACGGGCAAGTTTGATCGCCGCTACAGTGACGGCAAGAAATATGTCTGGAGCCCGGTGCAAACAACGGGAGAAGGCGGCCAGTGGCAAGTTGAACTCGACGCGGCAGACGGTAGTATTTTTACCGTGGCTAATACCCAGAAAGATCAGCGTGGTGAATGCGAGGGTGGCTTTGAGGTACGCTGGCAGCAGAGCGGGTTACACAATGTTGCCAATGCACTGGCAGCCATTGCAGCGGCGAATCATGTCGGCGTCAGTTTGTCTCAGGCCTGTCAGGCGCTCAGTACTTTTGAAGGTGTTAAGCGTCGTATGGAATGTCTCGGGCAGGTTGGCGCTATTAGTCTTTACGATGATTTTGCCCATCACCCCACGGCCATTGCGACGACGCTTGATGGTCTGCGCAAGAAAGTCGGCACAGAAAAAATTATTGCGGTCGTTGAGCCGCGCTCCAATACCATGAAACTGGGGGTGCACAAAAAGCAACTGATAGAAGCCGTCGCCCAGGCTGATCAGGTGTTCTGGTTTCAAAATGCAGGTATGGCCTGGTCTCTCGATGAAAGTGTGGAGGGAGATGCAAGCAATGTTGTTGTGGACGATTTACAGCACTTGATTGAGCAAACGGCCCGTGCTGCTAAGGCAGAAAAAAATGAGCCGTGCCATGTGCTGATTATGAGCAATGGCGGTTTTGGTGGTTTTCACCATCGTTTGTTTGATTACCTGCAAGCGGCTAAAGAGAATTAAACGTATCAGTTTGTGGTTGTATAGTTGATGGCGAACAACAGAGAGCTACTGTTTTTATGTTTCTTGTTGGCAGGAGTAGCGGCTTGGTCCTGGATTGACCCCTTTGACCGTTTAACTTGGTGGCTCGAATCCCTGCCGGTGTTTATTGGCTTGCCTATTCTTTGGTGCACTCGTAGTTCTTTTCCACTAACGCGTTTAGTGTATTATTTCCTCTTTGTCCACGCCGCACTATTGCTGGTCGGTGCCCATTACACCTATGCAAGGGTGCCCCTCGGGTTCTGGATGCAGGACTGGTTTGAATTTACCCGCAATAACTATGACCGCCTCGGGCACATTGCTCAGGGTTTTGTGCCGGCCCTAGTCGCTCGTGAACTCTTTGTTCGTCGTGAAATTATTAAACCCGGTTGCTGGCTGTTTTTTCTGGTGCTGTGCTTTTGCCTGGCGTTTAGTGCATTTTATGAGCTGATTGAATGGTGGGTAGCCGTGTTGGCAGGCGATGGATCCATTGAGTTTCTGGGTGTTCAGGGCGACATTTGGGACGCACAGTGGGATATGTTCTTAGCCTTATTGGGCGCCATAGCAGCTCAATTATTATTGGCGCGTTGGCAGGATGCACAAATAGGGCGCCTGGACACTAATGGCTAACATATTGCTAGTGGGTTGCGGCGCTCTGGGTCGTCAGTTGGCTACTCGCTTAATTGCGGATAAACACACAGTGCTTGCGGTCAAACGTAAGCCCTTAAAATCACCTGTGTCGGGCTTACAGGTAGTGCTCGCAGATATCACTGTCGCGCAGGCTGTAAAAAAAATACCGACGAATGTTGATATTGTCGTTTTTGTGCTTTCCCCATCCCAACGAAATAAAGCGGCCTATCAAAAGTTGTATGAACAGGGTCTTCATAATGTGCTCAGTCATTTTTCTCACGCTGCATTGCCGGCTTCGGGTGCTAGGCCGCGTTGCCTGCTAGTTTCGTCGACCAGCGTTTACGGGCAAGAAAATGGCGAGTGGGTAGATGAAGAGAGCCCGGCTCAAGCCAAAAGCTTCAATGGCCAGGCCTTGATACAGGCAGAGCAACAGCTGTGGGAGAATTCTGTCGACAGTATTGTGGTGCGTTTTAGTGGGATTTATGGGCGAGGTCGAGAAAGTCTGCTGCGCCGGGTGCGAGAGGGTAAGCCCATACAGTATACCCCTCCTTACTATAGCAATCGTATTCATGAAGAGGATTGCCTCGGTGTATTATGTTTTTTAATTGATAGGATGCTATCCGATAAGCCTTTAGAAAACCTTTATTTGGCGAGCGATAACGCAGCCGTTCCGATGGCAGATGTGGCACTGTGGTTGAGCGAGCTTATGGGTTGCCCTCCACCACCTGCCAGACCTGAAAATGTGGCGCTAAAGACAATGAATAAACGTTGCCGCAATGACCGGTTGCTGCGGCTTGGTTATGCTTTGCGTTACAGTTCGTATCGAAAGGGTTACGGTGAATTACTTGACTCGACATAGGGTGAAGGCTTAACGGCGCTGTTCTTTTTTGCCCATTCACAGCAGTCGTCGATCGGAACGGGTTTTGAAATAAAGTAGCCTTGAGCCAGGTCGCAACCGAGTTGCTCTAATTTATCCCAAATCTCCTGGCTCTCTATGCCTTCAGCGACGGACGTCAATTTCAGCTCCTTGGCTAATAAAATACAAATTTTTACAATTGACAGGGCTTCTTCATCGTCCAGCATTCGCATCACAAAACTTTGATCGATTTTTAATTCCGTAAAAGGTGCTTGATAAAGTTGAACTAGTGACGAATAACCGGTGCCAAAGTCGTCGATTGACAGAGAGAACCCCTTCATACGTAGTCGGTTTAAAATATCGAGAGAGTCGGATACCGATTTTAAGATGGCTGTTTCTGTGAGCTCTATGGTGATCGCTTCGGGCGGTATATTCTTTGCTTTGGCGAGTTCGGCAAAGTGCTCGGGCATGGATAGGTCGAGTAAATCCTGCGCAGAAATGTTAATTGAAATTCCGGGGTTTATTCCGGCAGTACGAAAGCGTAAGTAATCTTCGGTGGCGAGCCTAAAGACCTCGTAGGTTAGCTCAGATATCAAATTGTTTTGTTCGGCCATAGCAATAAACTGATCGGGAAGTATAAGGCCAAGTTCGGGGTGCTGGAGCCTAACCAAGGCTTCAAATCCTGTGATTTCACGGGTCTTCATGTTGAGCTTTGGCTGGTAAAAAAGCACGAGTTGCCTTTCACGAATGGCAATTTTTAGCTGTTCGAGAGAAAGCTTTTGTAAGATGTTTGTTGCTTTTTTTTGCGGCACACACGCATTAGTTAATTGTAGTCGGGTTTCAATATGTAGCTGACTTATATAATGAATAAATTCCTTCGTGTTGATGGGCTTACTGAGTTTTCTTGCAACGAGAATATTTTTCGCGTCGGCAAATTGTTTGGCGGAGTGCAGTACGCGATCATCAAAGCCGCTGACTAGTATGTACGTTGGCATGCAGCCCTTGTCATAGAGGGTGCGCATGACCTCTATGCCATCCATGCCGGGCATATTTAAATCGAGTAAAATGATGTCGGTGTCTGCAACGGGGTGATCGACAAAAATTTTTGCCGAGGTAAAGCCCGTTGCTGATAGTCCGGCGATGCTGATCATTTCTATCATCAGGTCAACATATTGCTGCTCGTCATCGACGATGTAAATATCAACAGCGGGACCACTTGCCAGGGGCTCGATACTAGATAACGTTACTGCAACCTTGTTGTTTAAGAGATCGTTAGGTGGCGAAAAATTTTTATTAAAAATTTGAAAATGTGCGATCAGAGAGTCTTTGAGAAAAAGAATGAATTCGCCGATGGACTCGCGATGAAAGGCGCAGTTATTAAAGTCGATCAGTAAATTTTGCAAGGTGTTGCTATGGTTTGTCAGTGTGGCTGCAAGGTTGCAGTGTCCAAGTACCTGCATAACCTTCTCTTCTCGCTTGAAGTAGGAGGCCGTGAAAACGATAAGGTCTCGAGCTTGTTGTAGTAATTGGGCCGAGCTTGCACCTTGTTCGATGAGCAGGTAAGCCTGATCAATAAGCTGCAGTAGTTGTTGCTGTTCTGTGTCAACTGCTGCGATCCCGCTATTGATACTGGTTGTTAGCGGCCAGGTTTTATTGGTCATTTTAGAGAGCACCTTCCTTGATTTCCAGCAAGCCGGCGACAGTATTGAGCAGCTCTGCGGAGCGGAAGGGTTTGCGCAAAATAGGGTTATGCTGTGGTATTTGCCTTTGATGCAGAGCTTGTTCACCGCTATAGCCACTGGCGAGTTGTATTTTTACAGTCGGGTACTTTTCACTGACGATCTTGGCCAGCTCGTACCCGCTCATTTGCGGCATTATAATGTCGCTGAGTAAAAGGTCGACGGTTTCGTTAGCCAGTATGTTCAAGGCGGCATCGCCAGTGTCGGCAAGCAGCACCTCGTAGCCTGCCATGGACAGTATCTCCTGGGTGATTTCTCTCAACGCAGGTTCGTCATCGACAATAAGAATTTTTTCGGCGTTAGCTTGTGCGGTCACAGGCACATTTTGCACAAGTGTTTGCTGCGCAATGGCGCCCTCATAGCGTGGGAAATAGAGTGAAAACCGGCTGCCGCTACTCGGAGTAGGCTCAAGGCGTATAGTGCCGCCACTGCGGTCCATAAAAGCGTAGGTCTGGCTTAAGCCCAGGCCCGTGCCTTCACCACTTTTAGTGGTAAAGAAGGGATCAAATATTTTATCGGAGATTTCTTCACTAATACCGGGGCCATTATCTTCAATACTGAGCTGCATATAGTCGCCCTCGGCAAGACCAATGGCGCGTGCCTGGGCAAAGTCGAAGTGGCATTTGTGGGTGGCGAGGGTTAAAACGCCGCCATTGACCATGGCCTGCTTGGCGTTAATTGCCAAATTCAGCAGCGTGTCTTCGAGCTCGCTCTGGTCGATGAAGATTAGCCAGGGTGACTCACAAAGCTGGTAGTCGAGTTCGATTAAAGCGGTGAGAGATTTGCCCAGTAATTCGCTTTGTGAGATTAAGGTGGAGTGCAGGTTTATGGCTTCGGGCTGCGAGCTGTTCTGTTTAGAAAAGGCGAGCATGCGATTGGTCAGGTCACGCCCGCGTTCGCCGGCCTGGCTAATCTGAGTGGCGTACTTCTTCAGGCCTTCAATATTCTGATATTTGACAGCGATTAAATCGGCATAACCAAGAATAACTCCCAGCATATTATTGTAATCGTGGGCAATACCGCCGACAATTTTACCCAGAGAGTCCAGCTTTTGAGTGCGTAGTAGATGTTCCTGTTGTAGTTTTGTTTCTGTGAGGTCGTTTAAGGAACCAATAAAACGACGTGAGCCGTCGGCTGCTGGCGGTAGTTCTGCAGCACCCACTTGCAGCGGAAAGGTGCTGTGGTTCTTGCGGCGACCTGTGGTTTCTAAAAGCCCGTCGAGGACCGGTTTTCCATTCGTTGATATTTTATTCTTAAAGTAAAGGTCAACTTGCTCTATGTCAAAAGTGGGTATGATTTGACACAATTCTCTATCGCAGATCTCATCACTACTGTAGCCAAAGATTTTCTCAGCTGCGGGATTAATACTCTGTATCTTACTATTCTCATCGATAGTAATAATGCCCTCTGCGAGGGTGCTGAGAATTTCCCGTTGCTCCTGCTCTTTTTTCATGAGGGCCAGTTTGGCTTCGTGTTCGGCAGTAATATCGAGGACTAAAGAAGTGATGCCAACAACCTGTCCCGTTGGGTCGACAATGGCGCTGTTGTGCCATTCACAGAGAATACTGCGCCCAGCTTTGGTGATGTTTTGGCTGATACTTATCTCACTGCCCCGCTGCTGGATAATATTATTCCAAAGCAGGCTTCTTTCATCGCTTCCAGATGCGGGTATGATAATGCTGGCATCTGAGCCTATGGCCTGGTGTTGGCTGTAGCCAAAGACTTTCGTAGCAGCTGCATTCCAGCTCTCGATTTGGAAGTCCATATTCCACTCAATTGTTGCTAAGGGTGTTTGTTCTCGATAAAGCTTAATGTGTTGTAGGGACGCGCTAAGCTCTTCTTCCGCTTTTTTCCTCTCGCTGATATTATATCCTTCCGCGAGTAGCTGAATAACCTGCCCTTGTTCGTCAAACACAGGGTGGATGCTGAACTGAATCCACATAAGCTCATCTCTGGAGGTGCTTATTTGCGTATCTCGGAGGATTTTCCCCCCCATTGCCGCTTTTAGACAGTCAGCTTGTATAGAGCTCTGTACGTCTATTGCGTAGTTGAACCAGGGGCACTTCCAAAGCTCTTTACCGATGATGTCGTTGAGTTCAATTCCGCTGATCTGCAGCGGAGTGTTGTTAATGAAGGCGACAGTACCGTCAATTTCCAAAATACCGGCCATTGTTTGCATGTCGTCAAGCAAACCTTGTATTTGTAGCTGGATATCTCTCGCTGCCTGACGCAATTTATATTGTTCGGTAACATCATTGAAGACCAGAACCATGCCAACAATCGTGTTACTGTCATCGCGAATAGGTGCTGCGGAGTCTGCTATTTGGTATTCACTACCATCTTTGGCAATCAACGTTGTGTGGTTGTTTAAATAGACCGTTTTATCGCTGCTTAGGACTTGATCAACGGGGTTGGGGATGGGTTGACGAGTGATGGCATCAATGACAGGGAATATACTGGTTAATGACAGCCCTCGTGCTTCATAAGCGTACCATCCCGTAAGTTGCTCAGCCGCAGGGTTCATGCGAGTGACCAGGCCTTGCTCATCGGTAGTAATAACGGCATCACCAATGGAATAGAGTGTAACTTCTAGATTTTCCTGTTGCGTGTTCAGATCGTTCACGGTGCGTGCAACTTTTAGGCTTGTTGTATTTAAAGCCTGGTTAAGTGCCTCGACCTCCCCTAGATAACGCTCCGCGTTTTGTAGCCCTGAGTAGTCATTGGTGAGACGATGAGAAAACGCAACGAGTTTTGTCAGGGGTCGAGTGACAAAGTGATCTAAGACAAAAGCCAGGGCGAGGATAACCAGACTTGCTACTAACCAGATAACTTGAAAATCACTGCGTATTTGTTGCCAAAGTGCCTCTTTTTTTACGCTTAGGTCGAAGGATGCATAGAGTAGCGCTTGCTCCTTCTCGGACGAATGGGACGTTGCTGTAAGCCTTAAAGGAAAGTAGGCCTGTAACGCTTGGCCATCAGGGCTAAGGTGTATTTTACTTTGAGCGTTTGCGGGCAGTGCTTGTGAAAGTGCGGAGAAAGAGGGTTGATCACGATTGGTCAAGGTACTGTTCTGTGCAAAACGATTGGCGAGTATTTGACCCGAAGCGCTAAAAAGTACTAGCGACTCTATGCTTTGATCGATGCTTGCCGAGTTCAGCAATTGCTGGATGTGGCTTCTTGGCGCTGATTGTACTGCTCGATATTCAAGGCCTTGTTGAAGTTGGCTCATCTCTCGCCGTGTTCGATCGCTTAGTTCATCGACCAGCCGCTGTTCCGCAACTTCGTAAGTGTAGAGGGCGGAAAACACCAAGGCGCTGGTGCCAACCAATAACATAATGATGGGCACTAAAAAACGCAGCTGGAGCTTGATACGTTGCATTCTTAGCGTAGCCCCAAATGACGGGATTTATAGGCGGCGGGTTGGGGCTTGCCTAACGGGGTCTCCCATTCTTCCTTGGGCAGGTCGTCGCGCTCCCAGTCGGTACGGATATTTTCGCGGCAGTGGTTGAAGATGCGAATAGTGCAGCCATGGTTTTTCATGGGCTTGATGGTCTCGACAATAACGTTATTGAGATGAGCGATATCGGCGGTGATTTCCTCAGAGATAATAAAATTCATAGGAACGTCCTGTTCGTTTATAGTTTTTCTTCATCTATATCTATCTTAGTCGATTTTTTGACGGCTTTCTTGCGAGGCTGTCGCGGTGGTAGCTTGTCCCACAGCTTGCCGGTTGAGAGGCATTCCCAGCCCCACTTTATCCACTTCAGCAGGGCGAAAACCAACCACATAGACCAGAGTAGCATCGTCAGGCGGAAAACCCATAGCGGTAAACTAAACACCCAGGCATTGGGTAGGTTGTCGCTGCTGTGATCCTGATACCACTGGTAAATATAAGCGCTGGAGCCATTGCCGGTTATCTGCATGTTGGGCGATGACAGGAGGCTTTGCGGGATGGTGAAAAATAGACTCATCAGGGCCACTAGAGAAAGTCCAATTAAGCCAATTTGCATCAGGTTAAACAGTTTTGATGCTGCGGTTACGTTGTAGTGGCGACGGGCCTCCATGGCAAAAAACCAGATCACGACAGGCAGGCTGCCGACCATATTGACGGTGCTCATGCCGATGGCCAATAACAGCCAGTGCCAAGTTTTCAGGGGTATCGATAATTGCAGGCGTT
>JBFHDT010000057.1:0-9122 GCA_041584575.1 Porticoccaceae bacterium | reverse complement strand
GAGGGGTCGTCGCCAGAAATGGAAGCCGCTCTAGTCAAAGATATGAGCACCAATTTTGAGCGAGAACTCCTTGAAAAACTGCGTCGTATTTTGCCGCAGAATGTACTCTATTCGTCTGCGGGTTTATTGCCAACTCTATTGCGAGAGGGTGTTTTGCGCGTGCCATCATCCACTTTGCGTGGCGGTACAAATGAGGTGCTGAAGGGCATGATTGCTCGTCAGCTAGGTATTCGTTAAGCCGATTGGCCATAGAGATAAGGATAGTAGAATGACAGATTCAGACAACATTATTTTTGATACCGCCAGTCGTATCTTTACCGATTTGAGCACCCCAGAGGTGATCAATGAAGCCGAAGCAGGGACTTGGCCTGAAGCACTGTGGCAAGCGATTAGTGAATCGGGTCTAAACCTGACCTGGGTACCGGAAGACAATGGTGGTATTGGCGCGAGTATGCTTGATGGTTTTGCCGTGCTAAAAGCCGCTGGTGGCTCTGCAGTCCCCGTACCCCTCGCGGAAACACTCTTTGCAGGATGGTTGCTAGCGCAAGCGGGTCTGCAAGTTAGCGGTGAAACTGCGACTGTTGCCATCGGCGAGTTGAGCCTGAGTGATGGCAAGTTGAGTGGTAGTGCGATGGGCGTACCCTATGCGCGTAACACGAAGCAGATTGTGGCTCTGGTTGAAACTGCGGGTAAGGTACAGGTTGTTCAAGTTGCGACTGAGCAATGTGAGTTGCGTGAGCAGACCAATTTAGCAGGTGAGCCTGCAGATACTATTACCTTTAATGCGGTGAATGTGGCGCAAATGGGCGAGCCGGGTAATGACCTTAATAGTGAGAGTGTCGACGCTATGGGGGCTTTGATCCGTTGTGTGCAAGCGGCAGGAGCCCTCAGTACGGCGTTGGAACTGACCATCGAATACTCTATGGAGCGAGTGCAGTTTGGCCGCGCCATTGGTAAATTCCAGGCTCTGCAACACTCGATAGCGGCTTTTGCGGGTGAAGTCGCCGCGATTAACGCTGCTGCCGACGCTGCCGCTGAAGTGGTGGCACGCGCTCCGAGTATTGATCACGAAGCCTGGATTGAAATTGCCACCGCGAAAACCCGTCTCGAGGAAGCTGTGAACAATGGCGCTGCCGTTGCTCATCAGGTACACGGTGCTATGGGCTTTACTTACGAACATCGCTTGCACCATCTGACGCGCCGTTTGTGGTCGTGGCGCGATGAGTTTGGTAGCGATGTGGTTTGGGCGCGTCGTCTCGGTCAAGAGGTTTTGAGCTGGGGTGCAGATGAGCTATGGCCGCGCATTACCGCCGTGACCGATGCTCGCTAGTGCTTGCACGCATCACACAATATTTTTGAATTGAGAGACGAAATAGAGGTTATATAATGGATTTTTCACTGAGTAGTGAACAGCAGGCCATCGTCGATAGCATTAAAGGATTGATGAAGGACTTTGATGACGACTATTGGCTTGAACACGATAAAAGCGGCGAATACCCCGAAGACTTCTATCAGGCAGTGGCTGCTGGTGGCTGGCTGGGTATTACCATGCCCGAAGAGTACGGCGGCTCAAACCTGGGTGTTACCGAGGCCGCGCTGATGATGATGACCATTGCTGAAGGTGGTGGTATGTCGGCGGCCTCTGCTGTGCATATCAATATTTTTGGCCCCCATCCCATTGTTAAGTTTGGTACCGAAGAGCAAAAACAGCGCTGGCTACCGCCCTTGATTCAGGGTAAGCAAAAAACCTGTTTTGGTGTCACCGAGGCTAATGCGGGTCTCGATACCACGCGTATTGAAACCTTCGCCAGGCGTGAGGGTGATAACTACATTATCAACGGCCAGAAAATCTGGACCACGACCGCTCAGCAAGCCGACAAAATTATGATGCTGGCACGCACCACACCGCGAGAGGAGTGTGAAAAGCCTCACGAAGGGATTTCTTTATTCTACGCTGACATGGATCCAGAGCATGTCGAAATTAAAGAAATTGAAAAAATGGGCCGTAAGTGCGTCAACTCCAACATGACCTTTTACGATAATCTTGTTGTGCCTAAAGCTGACTTGATTGGTGAAGAGGGTAAGGGCTTCCGCTACATCCTGCACAGCTTGAATCCTGAGCGTATGTTGCTGGCTTCAGAGTCCGTTGGCATGGGCCGCAGCGCCCTCGAGCGCGCTACGCAATATGCGAAAGATCGTGAAGTCTTTGGTCGACCCATTGGTATGAATCAGTCGGTTCAGCACCCCTTAGCAGAAAACTGGGTAGAACTCGAAGCTGCTTACATGCTGATTATGTCGGCCGCGTCGCGCTATGATAGTGGTCTTGAATGTGGTGCGCAGGCCAATGGCTCCAAGTACTTTGCTGCGGAAGCGGGTTTCAAGGCCTGCCAACAGGCAGTGATGACTCACGGTGGCATGGGCTATGCCAAGGAATATCATGTTGAGCGCTTGATGCGTGAGGCGATGTTGCCTCGCTTGGCTCCGGTGAGTCAGAATATGATTCTCAACTTTATTTCGACTAACGTGCTGGGCCTGCCTCGCTCCTATTAGTTGATATATAAAGGTGTAAAATTACGTCTAAAAAGGGCTGCCTAGTGCAGTCCTTTTTATAATGGGTGTGTCGCCTTATGGTGGCAGTTCTTCGAGTCATTCGGCAAGGCTGTTGCAATGATTGCTATTTCAGCCGACTTGCCCTAGACTTCGCGCCCCCGATCCCGGCTTGTTGCTGGGATTCTCCTTGCCACACTACTAACAGTGGGTGGCTTTAACCCGTAAGGAGGCATAATGCGCCATTACGAAATAATTTTTATAGTACATCCGGATCAAAGCGAGCAAGTTCCCAGCATGGTGGAACGTTACACGGCTATCGTGACCGCTAAAGGCGGAGCGATCCACCGCCTGGAAGATTGGGGGCGTCGTCATCTCGCTTACCCCATCCAGAAAATTCACAAAGCTCACTATGTTCTGATGAACATTGAATGTGGTCAGGAAGAGCTCGACGAGCTGACTTCTACCTTCCGCTACAACGACGCAATACTGCGTAATTTGGTGATTAGCCGCGATAGCGCGATCACTGAAGAGACCGACATCATGAAAGCCGAGGCTTCTGAGAAGGCTGAGAAAGAAGGTCGTGCTCGTCGTGAAGCCGAGCGTGCCGCTCGTGAAGAAGCGAAGAAAAAAGCCGAAGCTGAAGCTGCTGCACAAGAGCCTGAAGCTGCCCCTGAAACCCCAACTGCCGAAGCGGAGGAATAAGTCATGGCACGTTTTAATCGTCGTCGCAAATTTTGCCGTTTTACTGCCGAGGGTGTTACCGAGATCGACTATAAAGATCTCGATACCTTGAAAGCCAATGTTTCCGAAACCGGAAAGATTGTGCCGAGCAGGATTACCGGCACTAAAGCCAAGTATCAACGCCAGTTAGCGACAGCAATTAAGAGAGCCCGCTTTCTTGCCCTGCTGCCCTACACTGACGGCCACAAATAAACCAACGAAATAGATACCGGCTTCACCGATGCGCGCTCTAGCTGAGTTCATTATGGCTGGTCGCCTTAAGGCGGCACTGGTTGCACTGCTGGGTAACTTTTTGCCTTTAGTGAGCCCAGCCGCCGTCGGTTTGGTGGTGTTGAGGCAAGGCCTCACCGAGGGTTGTCTGGTATTGCTTTGGGCTGTATTGCCTTTGGTGCTATTGGTGAGCTCGGGCAATATAAACGGCGCCATGGTTTGGGCCTCAATTTTCTCAGTGCTGGTAGTGTTAATCGGCGCAAGTGCTTTAAAGCAGACTGGCAGCTGGATAAGCACTTTAAAAGCAATGCTTGGCGTGAGTGTATTGAGTGGACTGGTGATGAAAATTTCACTGGTGGCTGAAGTCAGCGCGATGCGCGTAACTTTGATTGAAATGCTCAGCCAGTTACAACAGCAGAACAATGCATTGATCTTTGAACCGAGTGATTTGTTTATAGCAGGTTTGCTCGCCTGGGTGGTTGCTCTAACAGCAGTGGCAGCACTTTTACTGGCACGTTGGTGGCAGTCGCTGCTGTATAACCCCGGTGGTTTTGGCGTAGAGTTTCACGCCCTGCGTTTTGACAAGGTCAGTGCATCGCTACTGTTTGTGGCATTGATGGGTTGTTACTTGCTGGGAGAGGAGTATGTAACCTGGGGTAATTTGTTCGGCTTGCCCTTGTTGTTGAGCGGTGTGGCTCTGGTGCATCACAGTATTGCTTTTGCAAAGCTGGGTACTCGTTGGTTAGTGGTGTTTTATATGGGACTGGTGCTATTACTGGGCCCTTTGAGTTCGGTGCTGATCGGGTTGGGATTTCTCGACAGCGTGATGGATTTTCGTTCGCGATTGGCAGCACGCCGGTCGTCCTGAACAGCATGATTTAAGAGGTGAATGATGGACGTAATACTATTAGAAAAAGTAGGTAAATTGGGTGCTATTGGCGACAAAGTTGCTGTAAAAGCAGGCTTTGGCCGCAACTTTTTGATCCCCCAGGGCAAAGCTGTTTTCGCCACCGAGGCGAACCTGGCTGATTTTGAACAGCGTCGTTCCGAGTTAGAAGCTGCAGCAGCAGATAAGCTGGGCAAAGCAGAAGCGCGTGCTGCTGAACTGGCTCAATTGGCTAGCGTTACTATCAGCGCTGTTGCTGGTGACGAGGGCAAGCTATTTGGCTCCATTGGCGCCCGTGATATTGCTGCAACTGTTAGCTCGGCTGGTGTTGAATTGGCTAAAAGCGAAGTAAAAATGCCCGAAGGGCCTCTGCGTGAACTCGGCGAATTTGAAGTTACTATTCAGTTGCACAGTGATTTATCAACATCTATTCAGGTTGTTGTTGCAGAAGAAGAATAAGTCTTCGGCAGTACCGCAGGCCGCGCAGGTCTTGCCTGGCGGCTTGTAGTGCGTTACCTTTTGTCGGCCAATAGTGGCCGACTGTTAAATGGTCAGGTGTGAAAGTTTCTTTGTTATGAATACTCTCGTGCAAAGCCGAGTTATCTATCAAATAGCCTGTCATATTGCCATTGTTCTCGCGATTTCTGTGACGGCTCTGTCGCCTGACGTTTATTCCCTCGGCCGCGGCCTGTGGCTTAAATATGACTGAACTTGCCACTGCTAATAAACAAATACCGGAATTACCCCACTCCATAGAGGCGGAGCAAGCCGTTCTCGGCGCTTTGATGTTGGCTAACGATGCCTTCGATAGTGTTGCCTCTCTGATAACAGATGAAGATTTCTACGGCCAGGATCATCGCCTGATCTTTGAGACCATGAAAGAGCTGTCTGACAAAGACCAGCCCCTCGATCCGATTACTCTTTCCGAAGCACTGAAATCACAAAATCTCCTCGAGGAAGCGGGGGGCGAAAGTTACCTGGTTAAAATTGCTCGCAATACGCCGAGTTCTGAAAATATCCGCGCCTACGCTCAGATTATTCTCGAGCGCTCCATTGTCCGAAAACTCATTCTGGCTGCGAGCGAAATCGCTCAAAAAGGCTATAACCCTTTAGGTTGGGACAGCGGCAAATTGCTCGCTGAGGCAGAGCGCCGTCTGCTTGAGGTGGTTGAAGGTCGACCCAAAGAAGGAGGTTTTCAACATGTCACGGATTTACTGCGTCAGGCCGTTGATCGTATAGAACAGCTCTTTACCAGTGATGCCGATATCACTGGCCTGAGCACGGGTTTTAATGAGCTAGATGCCAGTACTTCTGGTTGGCAGCTGGCTGATTTGGTGATTATTGCTGGTCGCCCCTCCATGGGTAAAACCTCGTTTGCAATGAACCTGGTCGAACACGCTATGCTCCATCAGGAAAAGCCAGTACTGGTCTTTAGCCTGGAAATGCCAGCCAGTCAGCTGGTGATTCGACTTTTGTCGTCAATGGGCAAGATTGATCAAACAAAAATGCGTAACGGTAATCTCGACCCAGATGACTTTACTCGACTGGCCGGGGCGGCAGCGCGGCTTAAAGACCGCCCACTGTTTATCGATGATACGCCGGGCATTAGCCCCATGGAGTTACGCAACCGTATTCGACAGCTGAGTCGTGAACACGGTAGCCCGGCGATGATCATGATCGATTATTTACAACTGATGAGCTCCAGTGCTAAGGCTGATGGCCGGGTACAGGAGATCTCACAGATTTCGCGGGATTTAAAGATCATTGCTCGCGAATTTAATTGCCCAATATTAGCGCTTTCTCAGTTGAGCCGTAATCTTGAGCAGCGCCCCAATAAACGACCGATTAACTCAGACTTGCGTGACTCTGGTGCCATCGAGCAGGATGCCGATGTGATTATCTTCATCTATCGCGATGAGGTGTATAACGAGGATAGTCAAGACAAAGGCATTGCCGAGATCATTATTGGCAAGCAGCGTAACGGCCCGATTGGTACCTCGAAGCTGGCCTTCGTTGGCAAGTACACGCGTTTTGAAAATCTGGCTCGAGATTATTTTACAGAGGACTAAAGTTCATGACCTCGTATTACATAGGGAATTATAGAGTCGAATGAATATCTATCACACAGTTTCAGGTTTGCGTGCCGAGATAAGAGAGCGGCGCCTTAATGGCGAGTCTATTGGCTTTGTACCCACCATGGGTAATTTGCACGAAGGGCATTTACAGTTGGTGCGCCAGGCCAAGGCCCAGTGCGACGTTGTGGTCGTTAGTATTTTTGTTAACCCTCTACAGTTTGGTCTCAATGAAGATTGGGAAAAGTACCCCCGCACTTTTCAGGATGATGCTAAAAAGCTAGAGGCGGAAGGTTGTGACTTTCTTTTTCACCCCGATGAAAATGAAATTTACCCCAATGGCATGGCCGACCAGACGCGCGTTGTCGTGCCCACCATGACTGATATTCTCTGCGGCGCTAGTCGTCCTGGCCACTTTGAAGGGGTCACTACCGTGGTCTCGAAGTTATTGCATATCGTGCAACCCGATACGGCGATTTTTGGTATTAAGGACTATCAACAATTGGCCGTGATTCGGCGCATGGTAGAAGATTTATGTATTCCTGTGGATATCGTCGGTGCTCCTATTGCACGTGATTTTGATGGCCTGGCGCTTAGCTCGCGCAATGGTTATTTGGGAGAAGATGAGCGCCCGAGGGTCAAAGTGCTTTACGAAGTTCTGTGCTGGTGTCGCGATCAAATAGAAAATGGCGAGCGGGATTTTACGGCACTTGAAATTCAGGCCTGCAAAACACTTGAAAGAAGTGGCTTTCGTACAGATTATGTTAGTATTCGCAACTCGAAAACCTTGGAGCCGGCGGCGCATGATGACGGCCAGTTGACCATACTGGGTGCGATGTTTACCAAGGGCGCGCGTCTTATTGACAATGTCAGCCTGGCGCTTAGCGAAGTTGGTGTGCCGGCAGAACAGACAGAAGTGAAGAAGTAGAGGTTTATTTATGTTGAGCAACATGTTGAAAGCCAAATTACATATGGGCTCTGTTACTCAAGCCGAACTGTGGTACGACGGCTCCTGCGCAATCGATAGTGACCTGCTTAAATTGGCGGGCATGCGTGAATTTGAGCAAATTGATATTTACAACGTCGACAATGGCGAACGCTTTACCACCTATATTATTCAGGCAGAGGCGGGCAGTGGTACCATCTCCATGAACGGTGCAGCTGCAAGGCGAGTACAGGTTGGCGATAGAATCATCATTGCCACTTACGGCCAATTTAACGAAACTGAAATGGCTGAGCACAAGCCTAAATTGGTCTATTTAAATAAAGATAATAGCGTTGAACGAACCACCAATACCATTCCCATACAAGCGGTATCCTGATATTTAGCCCTGCTTTCTCGGGGCTTTATTTGATTTAATCTAAAACTGGCTCCTTTCTTCCGCTAGCCCTCTAGCTATGACAAAGTCTCCCCCATGTGACAAAATGGGGGTCTTTTATTAGCTGTCATAACTGACTTCCATAGAGGGTAGTATGTCTGAATTTCCCATTCATCCGGTGCCGGATGCCTGGCGCGATAGCGCCTATATCAATAAAGAAACTTACCAGGAGATGTATCAACGCTCCATTAATCAACCCGATGCCTTCTGGGCAGAGCAGGCGACTGAGTTCCTGAGCTGGGACAAAAGTTGGGATCAAGTCTGCGAATACAATCTACGCGAGGCGCAAACAGCCTGGTTTAGTGGCGGTAAACTCAATGTGACGGTTAATTGCATAGATCGTCACCTGGCGACTCGCGGTGATCAAACGGCGATTATCTGGGAAGGTGACGACCCCAGTGTCGATAAAAAAATCACTTATCGTGAGCTGCACCAGCAGGTTTGTAAGCTGGCCAATGTGCTGAAAGCCCAGGGCATAAAAAAAGGTGACCGCGTCTGTATTTATATGCCGATGATCCCCGAAGCCTCCTACGCCATGCTCGCCTGTGCCCGCATTGGCGCGGTACATTCAGTAGTATTTGGTGGTTTTTCCCCGGATGCCCTGAAAGATCGCATTCTTAACTCTGACTGTCAGTTATTGATTACGGCCGATGAAGGTTTGCGTGGTGGCCGTTCGGTACCCTTAAAGAGCAACGCTGATATCGCTCTAGAGCAATGCCCGAATGTTCACACCTGCCTGGTTGTTGAGCGCACTGGCGGTGATGTGGAGTGGCAGGAAGGGCGCGATATTAAATACGCGCAAGCCATCGACGCGGCCGACAGTGACTGTCCCCCTGAGTCAATGGATGCAGAAGACCCACTGTTTATTCTTTACACCTCAGGCTCCACTGGCAAGCCTAAGGGTGTACTGCATACTACCGGCGGCTACCTCTTGCAGGCAGCGATGACCCACAAATACATCTTCGATTACAAAGAGGGCGATATTTATTGGTGCACCGCCGATGTGGGTTGGGTGACAGGGCATAGCTATATTGTTTATGGCCCGCTGTGTAACGGAGCAACGACAGTCATGTTTGAAGGTGTACCGACTTATCCCGATGCCTCGCGCTTTTGGCAGGTTATCGACAAGCATCAGGTCAATCAGTTTTACACCGCCCCCACTGCACTGCGCGCCTTAATGGGTGCTGGTGATGACTTCGTAAAAAGCACCTCGCGTGCATCGCTCAAACTACTCGGTTCCGTGGGTGAGCCCATCAACCCCGAGGCCTGGGAGTGGTACTACCG
>JBFHDT010000056.1:0-9210 GCA_041584575.1 Porticoccaceae bacterium | reverse complement strand
CCGTCACGCGTTGTTTCGCTAACTGGCAAACTCTATACGTTGGCAACGCCGAACTATCGGCAAAGGGTTCGTCATAAAGGTTCGCTAATTGGTCAATTAAATCGAAATCATTAGGGTCGACTATATCGACATGGTGGCGGGTATTAAATTGCTCAGCAACTTCCTGGGCATAAACAGACTCATCATAGCCTTTTACATCAAAACCAATGGAACAGGTGTTAACGGGTTGTTGTTGTAAACCAGCCATCATGGCCACCACAGCGCTGGAATCAACACCGCCGGACAAAAATGCACCGAGGGGCACCTCGGCAACCATGCGTATATCAACAGCTTCGCGCAGGCGGTGTATGAGCTCTTCTTCTAGCTCTTGTTCAGTACTGTAGGGCACAGGGGTAAAAGGAATATCCCAGTACTCATTTGAGCGCAATTCGCTCTGCCCTTGATTGATGGTCAGGGTATGCCCGGGATCGAGTTTATAAACGCCTTGATAAATCGTCTTTGGCTCGGGAATATAACCAAGCGCAAAATAATCCTCTACAGCCTGAGGATTCATTTTAGTCGGTAAGTCAGGGTGGCACTTCAGTACCTTAAGTTCCGAACCGAAGATAAACTGCCCATCAGGCAACAGCGAATAAAAGAGGGGTTTAATGCCCAAGCGATCCCGAGCAAGAAATAGGCTGCGCTGCTTTCTATCCCATATTGCAAAGGCAAACATGCCTCTGAATTTATCGACACAGGCTTCGCCCCAGGCACTCCAACCATGAACGATGACTTCGGTGTCGCAATGGCTTTGAAACACATAGCCTTTGGCTTCAAGTTCTTTTCTCAAGCTAGGGAAATTATAAATTTCGCCATTGAAAACCACGCAAACACTTTTATCGTGGTTGTACATCGGCTGTTGGCCAGAAGAGAGGTCAATAATCGATAAACGCCGATGGGCTAGGCCAAGGCCTGGCTCAAAGTGCTGTCCGCCTTCGTCGGGGCCACGATGAAATTGCGATTGATTCATCCGTCCCAGTAATTCGCGGTCAATCTCTCGCTGCCCTCGGGTATCCAATATTCCTGCAATGCCACACATTATTTAACTAAGCGCTCCCACTGGTAGATTGTTTATCACTCACTGGCTCAACATTAGATGGTCCACGTTTCGCTCGTCCCAATAACTGATCGTATACAGCGAGATACTGCTCGACTGTACTATTCCAGTCAAAGCATTGTCTGACTTTGTGCAAACTACGTTCACCGTATGATGCCAGTGTCAGCGGCTCTGCAAGAATGTCTTCCAAATGGCTAGCCAATGCCGCAGCATCACCAACAGGTACCAAGCAACCGTTAAAACCCTCTTCAATTAATTCTGGATTACCTCCAACGCGCGTTGCAATAAGTGGCAAACCTGTCGCCATGGCTTCGAGTAGCGTATTCGAAATACCTTCTCCCAGGGAGGGTAAAACAAAGAGGTCCATCATGCGCAATAAATCAGGAATATCCTCTCGGTCACCCGGCATCCAGACATATTCACTCAAACCGAGTTCAGCAATTTTATCGCATAAGGTTTGGTACATTGGCCCATCGCCAACAATGATTAAACGCAGTTGTTTCGATGTTGGTTCACCTTGAACAAGTCGGTCAAAGGCTTCAATAAGGGTACGTTGGTCTTTCACTTCGACGAGGCGACCAACCGTACCAATGATTTGCACATCATCCGCCATAAAACCAACCGGGGCAGACACCGCCACAGAACCGGGCGCAAAGACTTGCTGATCAACACCGTTATAGATCTGTTTTATTTTCGTAGCAGGCACTTCTATAACCTGGGCTAGCCACTGCGCTAAATCCTGGCTCACGGCTATATAACGGTGCACTAGAGGGCGAAGAGCCTTACGCAGTAAGTTGTATTTTTTATTCGTGCCATCAATATCATGAATATCTCGCCCGTGTTCACCGTGAACACGTTTTACACCCGGTATTAAAGCGGCGATTACTTGCATTTCTAAAGCGGCCAAATTACGCGTGTGGACAATCGCCGGACGCAACTTGAATAAAATTCGCCACAATCGCCAGTACACTGAAAAATCATGACCGGGACGTTTATGCAGTGAAATAACGTCGATATTTGGCGCTGTAATACGGTTTTCAAAACCCTCAGCGCTGGTAAGACAAATAATGACGTGGCGGTAGCGCTGGGGGCAAGCTCGGTTGATGATATTTACCAAGCCATTTTCGAGGCCGCCCGTGCCCAATGCGTAAATCACATGAGCGACCAGAGGCGGTGTCTCTCTGGTAGACAGTGCGGCTAATTCATTCAAGCTCTGAGCCTTCAAGACCAACACCTACAACCTGGTCGAGCTGGGTTTCTAGGCCGGGAAGCATTGTGTTAATAAAGTCTTGCAGGGTGTCGAAAGGCAAATTCGCCTCATCAATAACCGGTGTGGTGACAGTAATGTAAGCGCCGTCGCGCCGACCGAAAGTGAGCTTTTCCAGGCCTTCTAATAACTTACCGATATAGGGGTTAGCCGTATATTTATCACCGAGACGATACCAACGTAAGGCCAGTAAATTTATGCCTCTGCCTTTAAGATGAGCTTGATCCACCCCAATGGTATCGCCCGCTAGATTCAATGCTACCTTAGAGCGACCGACAATTCGCCAATCAGGAGATTTTTGTACCACAAAGACATTCTGACTATTGATCAGTTCTTTATTTTGATTCTGAGTTAAATACTGCCCAGTATAAAGACTAACAACAGTCCCAGCTCGATTATAAAACTGGTGAAACTCGCCATCAACGCCTTTCACCACGGGACGCCACTGCCAGCTTTTCTTCTCTTGTTTAACCCAATTATCACGACTCTGTGGAGCTTCCAGGGGTGCAACTGCTGTAAGAGCGGGTTGATTATGTATTAGGTAAGCGGTGGCGGGCCAAGTACACGCCAGTAACAAAACAACCACAACAGAGAGATAGGGGTTTGTTCTTGACTGCAGGCCTATGGCGTCACCTTGCGCTACTAAAGGAGCTCGCGAACGGTCATGATCTCGCCAAATTGAACCTACCGCAAATAATACGAACATCACCAAGCCAAAAAATACCCAACCGTATATCAGGTGATCAACGCCTGTAGCCAGCTTCATACTACTAAGATGGCCTATCATCACAATCATATATGCCCGCAAGCCATTAGCAACAACAGGGACAATAAAAGCAGCCGCAATAAACACGCCTCGCTTAACGAAGCTTTGATAACTCAGATAAGCAAACAGGCAGCCCAGTGTCACGGAGGCAATCAAATACCGAACGCCACTACAGCCCTCAACAACCGACCAATTACCACTGGGTAGGGTGAAAAATAAACCTTCACGATAAACGGGAATGCCAGTCAGCTTTAGTAAGCCCACGGTAAAATCTGCGGTAAATTCCATAAGCGCGGGAATAAGACCTTCGCCAATCGGTACCGCCAAAAACAAAAAGGCCAATGGAAAGGCTATGGCCGAAACTACTGGAGTACCCAAAATGGCCCATAACCCACTCACTAAGATGCCAATTAGTGCAATTTGTTGCACGACTGCGGCATCCATAACACTTCCCAAAAGCCATGTCGCACCGAATAACAATAAGGGTATCAAGGCCAAATATTGAAATGATGGAGACAATCTCGCCAGTGTCTGCCGCTTTTCCCATACCAGCCAAATAACAATCGGCGCAATCAAAAACCCGTGAGTAAAAGTCTCCGAGCGCCACCATACTGCCACCATTGACTCAACCGTGGCATAAAAAACAAGTACGATTGCAAGACAATAAGCTATTGCAATGAACACATAGCGTTTATTGAAAGTCTTTTCCTCGCTACTTGCTAAATTTTTTGAATCATCCATAATTTTTGTGTCTCAGGCCTTATACAGGTTGTTGCTCTAACAATTGCCCAACCAAAGGTAAATTCTTTTCCCAGCTGAAGTCTTGCATCACTCTACGTCGTGCAGATAAGCCCAAAGTTTTATATTTTTGTGTCAGCACATCGCCTATGTAACGTTCATAGTCACTTGTTTGACTCGCGACGAGTACATCCTCGCCATCAATAGCGTCAATCCCTTCTATTCCCGCTTCGCTAACAATAACAGGGCGAGCCATTGCCATCGCTTCAAGTACTTTATTTTGTATACCCCGGGCAATACGCATCGGTGCAATAGCCACAGTAGCATGAGCCAGATAGGGGCGCACATCGTCCACGCGACCCGTGACAACAATCCCTGGCAAATCAGCCAACTTACGCAACTGACCCACCGGGTTACTACCAACAATATAAAATCGAACCTGGGGATTACCGGCTAAAACTGCAGGAAAAACCTCGTGGGCAAACCAGCTCACCGCATCAATATTCGGCCAATAATCCATTGCACCGGTAAAGACCATGGCATTTTCATTGTCATTATAGGGTGAGGCGAATGCCTGCTGCGGACTAAAATAATCTGTATCAACGCCATTGCTATAACTTCCAACTCGAGCAGCTATTTCTGGTACTAACTCTATAAATTTTTTCGCTTCTGCCGTGGATACAAATAAACTGTGATTAAAGCTTTCGGCTACGTGACTCTCAAATTTTAGTAAGCGATTTGCTTCGCGAGAATAAACCCAGCTCATAGGGAAGCTTTTTTGCTGGGAATATTCACGCCACTTTTCAGAATCGACATCAACCATATCGGCAATTTTTTTACTAGAACTGTATTTTTCTCCATCTACGTACTGAGCCATGACAGCAGAGTAGACAACCACGCGCTGTATAGTGTTATCGGTCTGCAACTGGTTAACCCAGCAACTCATTTCAGGGCTTGAATAATAGGGCAGTGACAAGGCCTGGCCGCTACATAAACCCCGTAAACTCTTTATGCGCGCAAATATTGGATTGAGTTTAACAAGTCGTACCTTTTCACACATATCTTCAAGCTTATCGGCATACTGCCAATCGATAGGGTCATCGACAAAGGCACCGAGATACACTCGATAATGGATACTGAGATAACGCAGCAAATGATAAGAGCGAATTTTATCGCCCTTGTTCGGAGGGAAAGGGATCCTGTGACACAGAAAAAGCAAAGAAGGCTTAGCTGTTATTTGTCTCGACACAAGCCTTAACCTAGGCTTTTAGATAGCATTGGGCCAATCAAGTTAGCGACGGGAAGGGGTAGCTTTTTCCAGCTATTAACAAAAAATCGGTATTTAGGATTTAAAGGATTAATATCGGGCATCGCCTTGGATTTGACCAAGAAATATTCATAGGACAAAGGCTCGGGAGTAAAGCCCCAATTTTTTTTGAAGCTATAAGGCCCAGTACCCTCTTTGCTTCTACCGTAATCAAAAACACGAACGCCCTGCTCTCCCGACCGACGCATCAGCTCCCAGTACATAAAGTCATTGCCCTTTAAAGCACGGGCTTCTGCAATACTGCCACCGTAGTAGGGCAGCACTTGATCCTTAAAATAGAAGCTCATTACCCCGGCGATATCTTGTCCCTTATGTGTAATCATCAGCACATCGCAATCTTTGGCAAAGACCTCTCGTAATATTCGGAAATAATTACCCGAAAATACCGGTGTTCCTAGATTCCGAACGCTCTCAGAATAAATACGGTATAGGCGTTGCCAGCCAGGATCGACCTCACTCACTAGGCCAGCCTTAATCCCTTTGCGTACGACTGCTCGCTGCTTGCGAGGAATCGCCTTCATATTGACATCGGGGTCGGCATCTATCTCCTTTCTAAAGGTTGCATAGAGTTGTTTCGTTGGCCAGTCCTGCCTCGAGGATTGAATATTGCGCATCTCAAGGGCATCAACTTTCAACTGACTGGCTAACTCACAAGCCGATTCACGCAAGGCGACTCTGGCCTCTTCGCTATTGGCAATAATCCCACCGTAGACACAAAAAGGCAGTGAGGCCAAAGTATTACCAAACAACAAGCTTTTCACTTGAGCCAAGGGTAGCAAGCCCTGTATTTCCCCACTCTGCTCGGCGTATAAGAAATATGTCCGGTGCCCAAAAGCACGCTCCAATACAGTTTTCCAGCCCGAGCGATGAAAAAAAGTGGCATCTGGACAACCCTCAACAAAGGCATCCCAGCGAGAACAGCCCATTTCATTTAAACGGTGAACCTTAAGCCCCATTGGCTTTCCTTGCGTAGGCATTTATTGTGCAGTCCCCAAAAAAATATCATCCATTCGACCCCAGCTAAAATCGTCGAGTAAGCGATCTAAACGTGGATGCGTTTTATGTAAATTAAGGTAGTGACGAAAGCGTGTTTTATGTTCAAGATTTTCAATTCGCGGCTGCCCCTCGTCAATTTCCCAGGGATGAAAATAAAAAATACAGGAGCGGTTCTCCCCCTCATTAACCTGCTTAAGGGCCCATCGTGTAAAACTATAAGGAAAAAATCGAAACCAACCTCCGCCCCCGCAATTAATATTTCGACGCATAACCGATACCGTACTTATAGGGATTTCAAGAATGCGATCGCTGGCTGCACGAAAAGCAAATCGCGGAGCATCGGGCATGCCGTAATGGTCGTGGCGAATAGGTACGATACTTGAGCTGTACTCATAGCCTACATCTGCCAGCACATCGAGAGCCCAAAGGTTTTCAGCCCCTATAGAGTAACTCGCTGCTCGATAACCCTTTACCACTTGTCCAGAAATATCTTCTAACAGTGCTCGTGTCCTAAGCACATCATTTTTAAAGCAGTCAGGCTTTTGTGATGTTACGCGCTGATGGTCCCAGCCATGACTAGCTAGCTCGTGACCGTTTTCAACTATTTTTCTCACCATACCAGGGTGGCGCTCTGCTACCCAGCCCAAGGTAAAGAAGGTCGCCTTTACCGACTTCTGGTCAAAAAGTTGTAATATCCGATCGACATTCGCTTCTACCCGGCAATCAAAATCAGCCCATGTTGTTCGGCAGATATGTTTTTCGAAGGCGGAAACTTGATAATAGTCTTCTACGTCGACCGTCATTGCGTTGAGAATTGGAGCAGCTTTCCCGTTCAAATTATTAATCATTGCTACACCGCAAACTCAAGTCAGCCTTATTGCCACGCTCTATCATAAAAGCCAGCCTATCTATGTTTTATACAGCCAGTGGCCAATGACTTCAGCAATCCGCTCCGCTGCCCTGCCATCCCAATACTCAGGGATACGACCTGCCTTCCCGCCCGAGTGCATGATTTCATTGAAACATGCCTTGATTTTTTCTGGACTCGAGCCAACGATTGTATTGGTACCCTCTTGCACGGTAATCGGCCTTTCCGTATTTTCTCGCAGTGTTATACAGGGCACGCCAAGGGCCGTTGTCTCCTCTTGAATACCGCCCGAATCTGTCAGTACAAGACGGGCCTCTTTCATCAAACCGAGCATATTAAGATAGGCCTGTGGAGGAATTAGGTGTAGTTTACTGTCGAGCAAAAGTTCACCTAAACCCACATTGTCAATACACTGCCTGGTTCTTGGGTGTACTGGAAATAACAGAGGTAAATCTTCAGCAAGGGCGACAAGCGTCCGCAGCAATCGTTCCAGTACAGTAGGGTCGTCAACGTTAGCAGGGCGGTGTAAGGTCAGCAAACCGTAGCCCTCATGAATTGACATCGCCTGCTCACCATCAAGATAATTATTGATAGTGTCTAGAGATGAAACTGCACGACTCAAGTTGTGATGCAGGGTATCAATCATTACATTACCGACGAAATGCACCTTTTCCCTGCCGATACCCTCACGCTGCAGGTTTTCTTCAGCACTTTTTTCTGTGGTAAGTAACAAGTCAGAAATTTGATCGGTCAACACGCGATTTATTTCTTCGGGCATGCCGCGATCACCGCTACGTAAGCCCGCCTCGACATGTATGACAGGCACTTTCTTTTTAACCGCCACCAACGCGCAGGCTATTGTTGAATTCACATCACCAACAACTAAAATAGTATCGGGGTTTAACTCATCCACAACCGGCTCAAAGCGCTTCATTATCTCGGCGGTCTGTACAGTGTGAGAACCCGAGCCTACACCCAGATCAACGTCGGGTTCGGGAATATTAAGCTGGTCAAAAAAAGACTGCTTCATTGCCGCATCATAGTGCTGACCAGTATGCAGTAAGCGAACATCGAAGTGGTGCTGAGCGTTATTAAGTGCTCTGATGACTGGCGCTATCTTCATAAAGTTTGGCCTTGCACCAACTATACAAAGTATTTTCTTTTCTATCGTTTGAGACAAGTTGCACACCTCCCTGGCAAATAATTTTAAAAATTAATCCTGTAATTTAAAATCACTCGGTTCTCCTCATAGCCATCGTCAGGCAAATCAGAGTCCCTGTCCGTATAGGTGTATCGCAAACTAACATTACTTTTACTACCCAGAGGACGACTTAGGCCCATATTAAAACGCCAGGTTTCAAATTCCTCGTCGAGCTCATTTTCTTGGTTTTCCCAATCAAAACCAGTATCAAAACTTAGTTTACTGGTAAGGCGCCGTGTCAACTCAATACTGGAGGAAATAAATACAACCTCTTCTCTAGAGCTCTGGGGCTGCTGGGTAGAATGATCGCCTCTCCAGGTTATTGTGCTTCGCTTACCCTGAAGAGCCCAGGAAAAAGACATTCTTTCATCAACAGTCTGGCCATCATCGGGAAACACAAAAACAGGATCCCCTGTAACCGGGTCAATAGGATTACCAAAAAGGTCTTCATCAACGATACCTTCCTGACTTCGCAAAGTCCGGGCATCCGTCAATTCTTTTGAATAGCTCGCTGTAAAAACACTCTTTTTTCTTCGATAAGAAATATCCAGAGTTGGCGTACCACCAAAAAAACGCTCACCGTAACCAATATCGACAGTCGTTCTTTTATTAGGCGTCCAGATCGCACCAAAATCCCAACGCTTACCATCAATGTCTGAGCGCACTGAATCAAAATCATTCCACTCTCGACCGACAGAGCCTCTTAATCGCAATTTCCGATTAACACGGTAGCCCAGTTCAAGGTCAGCAGATTTCAACTCATCATCATTGCTTTGACCACTACTATCGTTATCATCAGTATCAGTCTTGCTATAATTACCCACCAGTCCCCAATCAAATACAGAAAAGTCACGACCACTATTCAGATTAAAAGAAACAGCCTGACGGCTGCTGTCACTGAAACCACTATTAGAGCTGCGCTGTTCATCGTAGCTGTAGCGCAATTCCATG
>JBFHDT010000055.1:0-9464 GCA_041584575.1 Porticoccaceae bacterium | reverse complement strand
CCCTCGGTGCATTTTTGTCCGGCGGTGTTGATTCCAGTGCTGTGGTGGCCATGATGGCCGGTTTACAACAACAACCTGTTAACACCTGTTCTATTGGTTTTGATGTGAAAGGCTATGATGAGTCTATTTATGCTCAGGAAGTCGCTGAGCAATTTAATACTCGCCACCACGTCGATATAGTCGACCCTAATGATTTCGATTTAATTGACGAATTAGCGGAACTTTATGACGAACCCTTTGCAGATAGTTCCGCGCTGCCAACGTATAGAGTTTGCCAATTAGCGAAACAACGCGTGACGGTTGCGCTTTCGGGTGATGGGGGTGACGAACATTTCGCAGGCTATCGCCGTTACCGCTGGCACATGAATGAAGAAAAACTACGTGGCCTGGTTCCAAATTCGATACGCCAGCCAATCTTCGGTTTAGCGGGTAAGCTTTATCCAAAACTAGGCTGGGCACCTCGTGTCTTTCGTGCCAAAACGACCTTTCAGTCGATGGCGCGGAACCCAATCGAGGGTTATTTCCATAACTTTTCCACGCTTATCGATGAGCAGCGGGAACAGCTTTTCAGCGACGCTTTCAAAAGAGAGCTGCAGGGCTATAAAGCCTCTGAAGTATTTCATCACTATGCGGCAAAAGCGCCAACTGACGACCCTTTGTCTATTGTTCAATACATCGATATGAAAACGTATTTGACAGGCGATATTCTAACCAAGGTCGATCGCGCCAGTATGGCTCACTCTCTGGAAGTGCGAGTGCCTCTACTCGATCACAAATTTGTAGAATGGGTCTCCGGCTTGCCCTCTTCGATGAAGCTAAAAGGCCAGCAGGGCAAAGCGATATTTAAATCATCTCTTGAGCCCCACCTTAGCAATAATATTCTTTATCGCAATAAAATGGGTTTTGCCGTGCCCTTAGCGAGTTGGTTTCGTGGTCCCTTAAAGGATAAGTTACGTGCGAGCTTATTTGACGGCGGGCTGTCTGCAACGGGCATGTTCGACAACAAGTACCTTGAACAGTTGTTTGAGCAGCATCAGTCGGGGCAACGAGACAATAGCGCGTCTTTGTGGACACTACTGATGTTTAATGAAAGTTTGAAAAAGCTATAGGCTCGAGCCCAACAATCCAATGAAAATACTTCATATTCTCGATCACTCTATTCCTCTACACAGCGGTTACACTTTTCGCACACGGGCTATTCTTGAGCAGCAGCGGGCTATGGGTTGGAAAACCTTTCATCTGACCTCTGCAAAGCATCAAGGTGCTACTCAGGATATTGAAGAGGTTGATGGGTTTCAGTTTTTTCGTACCCGCCCTAAGGCGGGGCCTTTATCAGGGTTGCCATTTTTCAATCAGCTAGCGATTGTTCGCAGTCTTGAAAAGCGGATTGACCAAGTGATCAAAGAAGTAAACCCTGACGTACTTCATGCCCATTCGCCCGCCCTGAATGGACTCGCTGCAGTTAGAGCTGGACGGCGAAATAAAATCCCTGTGGTCTACGAATGCCGTGCTTTTTGGGAGGATGCAGCTGTTGATCACGGCACGAGTAATGAGGGCGGCCTGCGTTATCGCTTGACCAAAGCACTGGAGACTTATGTATTTCGCCATGCAGATGCGCTAACCACCATATGTGAAGGCTTGCGTGGCGACATTATCAGTCGAGGTATTGGCGCCAATAAAGTGACAGTGATTCCCAATGCCGTTGATATTGAGCGCTTTACCTTTGGGGTTGAGGCAGACGAGGACTTAAGCGATAAATTACATTTGAGTGGCAAAAAGGTACTGGGTTTTATTGGTTCCTTTTACGCCTATGAAGGTTTGCCATTATTACTCGACGCCATGCCTGCCATGTTGAAACATTCACCCGATATTCGTTTGCTGTTGGTTGGCGGTGGACCTCAAGAAGCTCTTATTAAACACAAGGTCATTGAGTTAGGTCTTGAAAATGAGGTTATTTTCACGGGGCGGGTACCTCATGACCAGGTTCAAGCTTATTACAATCAAGTTGATATTTTTGTTTATCCTCGCCTTGCTATGCGCTTGACTGAACTGGTGACGCCATTAAAACCCCTTGAAGCCATGGCCCAAGGACGTTTAGTTGTTGCCTCTGATGTCGGGGGGCACAAAGAGCTAATTCGCGACCGTCACAACGGCTATCTGTTTAAAGCAGGCGATGCCGATGACTTGGCACAAACCGTGACAGGGTTACTG
The DNA here is from genome assembly GCA_041584575.1 of Porticoccaceae bacterium. GTDB lineage: Bacteria > Pseudomonadota > Gammaproteobacteria > Pseudomonadales > Porticoccaceae > Reddybacter. Next base: position 7,253 of record JBFHDT010000055.1, on the reverse strand, counting down.
GCAGCTGAATTAAAGTGGCCTGAATTAAAGCAAGCGGGGCGCGAATACGTAGAGCTTGAACGTAATTGGCAAGTGAGTGTGGCTAATTATCAATCGGTTTATCCTGGGCTAGTGTTGGGTAATTAGAGGTGGAAGAGCAGCCAACAAAATTGCTGGTCTTTACATCGCTATTCCCCAGCACGGTGCAGCCGGGAGCAGGCTTATTCATTCGTGAGCGTATGTTTCGCGTTGGTAAGCACCTGCCACTGGTCGTCGTATCACCCGTACCGTGGTTTCCTTTACAAGGTTTGATACGTTATTTTAAACCCGGCTATCGCCTGCAACCACCAAAGCTTGAAGAGCAGCAGGGCTTTATGGTGTATCACCCACGATTCCTTGCTGTCCCGGGTGTGCTGCGTCGGTTTGACGGGCTGTCCATGGCTTTGTGCAGCCTGTTTCTTTTGTTACGCTTGAAGCGTAGTTTTCAATTTACCTTGATTGATTCTCACTTTGCCTGGCCTGATGGCTATGGTGCAACTTTACTGGGGCGCTGGTTGCGTGTTCCGGTAACGATCACTTTGCGTGGTACTGAAGTGCCCCATTCTAAAAACTCGGTTAAGCGCACTAAAATACAACTGGCCTTAAGTCGAGCTGCGCGTATATTTGCTGTTGCTGATTCACTTAAACGCCATGTTGTGGCTCTGGGTGCCAATGACGCAAAAATACAAGTTGTCGGTAATGGTGTAGATACCGAACGCTTTGTTCAGGAAAACCAGGTAGAGGCTCGGGAGCGCTTTGATTTACCTGTCGATGCAAAGGTATTGGTGACGGTCGGTGGTCTGGTTGAGCGTAAGGGTTTCCATCGTGTTATTGAGCTCATGCCCGCATTACTTGAAGAATTCCCTCAGTTGTACTATCTGGTCGTTGGTGGTGCATGTGCTGAAGGGGACTGGCGTGCTCGTCTTGAAGAACAGGCTACTCACTTGGGCGTACGCGATAGGGTTTTATTCACGGGCGCTCTTGCACCTGATGACCTACGCTGGCCACTTTCTGCCGCGGATGTTTTTGTATTGCCAACATCCAATGAGGGCTGGGCTAACGTCTTCTTAGAGGCAATGGCCTGCGGTTTACCTGTTGTAACGAGTGATGTGGGGGGCAACCCCGAAGTGGTCTGTAATGATGAGCTGGGAATTATAGTCCCCTTTGGCCAACCCGAGGCCCTTCGGCAGGCAATTGTTTCTGCACTGAATAAAAAGTGGCGGCGTGAGGGGGTTATTACTTATGCGAAAAATAATAGCTGGGATCACAGGGTCGATCATCTATTGACAGCGTTTTCAGAAATTAAAGAGCCTTAATTCAGAGGAAGCAAAGAGGAGGTTTTGTGAGTCAACAGAAAGTCAGTGACTTCGTACCGATTCTAGCCGGAGGCGGCACTCGTCTTTCCGCTCACATTGGTATTCTTCATGCCCTGGAAACACTGGATGTCAAGTTCGATCATCTGGTGGGAGTATCTGGTGGTAGCATCATTGGTGCTCTTTATGCTGCAGGCATTTCTTTGTCAGATATTAAGCAACTAGCCCTCGATACCAACTTCTCAAAATTTAAAGGGTTTTCTATTCTTCATCTGCTTAAAGCAGGGGGACTGTGTACGGGAGCAGCGTTTGAACAATGGGTAGAAGAGCAACTGGGCGGTTGTCGCTTTAAAGATCTGCCTCGAAACCTGCACATTGTTGCCACGGATGTGTTGACAGGGAGTCCGGTGATTTTTAATAAAAGCTTAACGCCTGACCTTAAAGTTTCAAAGGCGGTACGCTATTCCATGTCCATCCCCCTGCTATTTACCTTTAATCAACACAAAAAACATATATTAGTCGACGGTAGTATTCTTGCTGAAGATGCCTTGCACCGAGACTGGTCGGGGCGTGGTACGCCTGTTATCTGTTTTCGCATGCGCAGTGTTGAATTATCCAATAATGTGACGGTTGAAGGCTTGTTCCCCTTGAAAGGCTATTTGACTCTGCTAATTCGCACCTTTATGAATACGATTTCCCGTGAGTATATTAACGATAAATTTTGGGATCACACCGTTGTCGTTAACACAGGTGCTATATCGCCAGTTGAATTTAATCTGAGCGACGGGGATAAAGAAAAACTGTTTCTACAGGGGTACAACACGGCGATGGAGGTCATACCTTTTAAAATCTTTACGGCGAAAAATACGAGAGAAAAACATTAAATACATTATTGTCTCTAATTAGTATCGAATTCGCAGCGTATCATTACACAACACTTGCATCCCATCATGTTGCCAATTGCCGGTTAAAATACCGAAGACTCTTAATTTACGGGTGTTTTTATAACGTTCTATTTCTTTCACTGTGCTTTTTTCCAGGGGGAAGCGTCCGTCGGTGACGATAAGTATGTCGGCCTTTTCCCACCCTTCCTCAGTTTGTTTTTTCAAAGCCAGGTTCATTGCTCGGGGCAAATCAGTACCGCCGTGAAATGAAAACTGTAAAAACTTTAGCAATTTGGTCAGCCCTCCTCTGCGTAAATCGAGTTGGTGGCAGATGGTTTCTTGGGGGCCGCTAAAGGCAAAGAGGTGGCAAGGGCGTTGCTCACGGTGGGCCATTTTGAGTGCTTCAAGAACGGCGGCTTTAGCAATGTGTTCCGGTTCGCCGTGCATTGAGCCTGACGTGTCGAGACAGATAATTATAGGTCCGCGTCCCAGGCCTGACTTGCCTTTGTGTCCTTGTTTATTGAGTGACCCTTTTTTTTCCTCAACGCCCTCGCCTTTGTTCCCGCGGTCATACTTACTCCGATGTTGGTAGAGTAATAGTAAGCGTTCGGCCCGCTTAGCATGCCACAGAGTTTTCAATATTGGATGGCAGAGCAGGGCCAGTTCCGAAGGCAGCATACGGTTAACATCGTCACCCCGGTCAATGCCGTCCATTTCAAGCGCTTTACGGGGGACTTTGTTACGGCGCTGGCCTTTGCCTTGTTCTCTCGATAAAGCCAACGCTTCGGGGCTAAGGTCTACAGAGGCCAGAGTCGTCTTGCCGACAATTTTGTTTTCACGGCCGATGGCGTCAATAAAATGAATTAGTTCAGGTTGCTCTTTAATGCGCTGGCGATAGCGGATAATGTCGCGCCAACCCTGGGAGGTGATTAGGCCCGTACTTAAATCCCAGCCCCGGCCCGGTAAGTTTTTAGCCCCAGTCCTTCCCTGTGTTGCTGCAAAGAACTGAGACGTCTGTTGCTGCTGTTCGTGCTCAAGCGCTATTTCGCGATCGAGTTCGTTCAACTGCTGCCACTGATTAGCAATGCCTTGCCAGCGCTGCTGGAGATGGTTGACAACATTTTCTCCAGTGCTGAGCGGTTTCTCAACTTGCTGTGTGCTGTGTGGGTGTTGTTTAGTTTGCGCTTTCGGTGTTTTGGCGTCGCTTGTTTCAGCTGCTTTATTAGTTCGAGCTGTTTTAGTAATAGTTGTCGGCCTATTGGCAGCTGGAGAGCGATGGCTCGTTTGAGATGGAATCTCGTGCTGACTTTGAGTGCTTGTGCTCTGTGCTGGGTTGCGCGTTTTATCGAGAGGGGTTACGCCGTCAGGAGGACCTGCGTGGGGCGTTTGACTTTGCACATGGTCGGCCAAGCCCTCTTCATCACGAAAGGAGGAGTCTTTTTCCTTTATTTTTTGTCGTTGAGCTAGCTTGTCATTAAATTTATTGCCGGTTTTCGCGAGGTAGTCTTCGGCGCTGCTAATGCCCTCGCAAATATCCTTCAGTACACTATCGGTGATACTTTCCTGGCCCTGGCAAAAACCGGGGAGTTCCAGGGTTTCAATACGCATCAAAATTGTTTTACGCAGCGTTTTTTCTGGCCAGCACAAGGCATCCATTTCGGGTAGCTCACCGGCGAGCAGTTTTTCGCGCCACTGTAGTACACCCTGTGCCCGGGTTAGTAGGGGGCCGTGGGTATGGGTTACAACGACATCGTAAAGGGCGTCTGGGAGGGCATCGAGGACGGAGAATTCTTGTTCAAGCAGACCAAGATTGATGCTCATATTTATGTTCTGGGCTGCTCCGCTAGGCTATCTTGCTTGTCGGACGACTTGCCTGGGGCTGGGGTTTCTTATTCGTCAGGTGTTTGTCGGCTAAGTGCTGGTAGGCGGAAATAACAGTCTGCAATCGGTTTTCAAAGTTGGACACGTTTTGCAAATTGTCACTGAGCGCTTGTTTAGCGCTGGCAATAAAACAGGCGGTGATCCACAGGTGTTGTCCCAGTGCCTGGTCAATTGCATCGTAGCCCTGTTCGACGCTTTGTCGCAAAGTGGCAATATCGGTGGCTAGTTTTTTATTTTCCTCGAGTCGGCCCTGAAGAAAACTCTCCGGGTGTTTGGTGGGCTCCATGCAGGGCGGGTTTTGATGGTGCAGTATTAAACGATTCGCTGAGTCGGCGATGTACTGATCAATATGCTGCCACTGGCCGTCGATGTGACATTGCTGATAGTGCTGGTCAAAAAAGCTATCGCTCAGTTCGCGCTCGGTGTAACCGCGGTTGTCGTTGCTGCGATCATCCTGATCGGGTGGCGATAAGTACAGGGCTAAACCGTCACGGCGGCCCCACTCTCGCTCGCTCGCTTCGGTCGTTTTTTTGCCGTCACGGCCGCGGTATAGGTGCTGGCCTTTATCGTTACTGATCTGGGTTTGGCTATTTTGATCGGCTTGCAGGGTGCTTTCCCAGGTGGCGATTAATTTTTCCAGCCGCTCGGTCTTAAAGCCACTGCCAGCGCCAATTTGTGTGCTCAACCACTGCTGAATAATGGGCTGTTCGGCGGGTGTGTTCCACAAACAGTGCTGCAGCAGGCAGCAATCCCATAAAGACACTTTTGTTTCGGTAGCTGTTTCGGTAGCTGTTTTGGTATGTGGCTCGGTATGCGTTTGGGCGTTGGTGTAGGCGGCTACTTTTAATAATTTAACCACTTTACGCCAACGCCGGTCAGAGACTTCTATATTTTGTTCAGCGAGGAAGGGGCGAAGTGCTTTGAGTAGTGACAAGGCTTCATCAGATAAAGGTACAGCTTGCGCAGCGGCTTGTATTCTATCGACCTCAGCGTGACTTAAGCGATCACTGGCGTTGGGTTCGTTACTCTGTTCATCAAGTTCCAGCAAGGCAACAAAGTTTTCGTCTGCCACGGCTTGTACGGTGTAGCGACAAATAAAACGGTCGTAGAGGGCTTGCAGCTCATCGTCTTCGGGCAGCTCGTTACTGGCACCGACAACGCAGATCAGCGGCACTTTTACCCGGCAATCGCCGTTATCAAACTCGCGCTCGTTAAGTAGTGTGAGCAGGGTGTTCAGGATGGCACTGTTGGCCTTAAATACTTCGTCCAGAAAGGCGATATTGGCCGTGGGTAGGTAGCGTTCTGTCAGGCGTTGGTATCTATCATTTTCTAGCGCTTTAATCGACAGCGGGCCGAATAGCTCTTCAGGCACCGAAAAGCGTGTTAACAGTCGCTCGAAATAGTGGCCGGGCACAAAGGCTAAATGCAGACGGCGAGCGAGAACGCTTTTCGCCGTGCCGGGTGGCCCGATCAGTAAGGTGTGTTCACCACTGAGTGCGCTTAATAAGGTTAAGCGCGTCGCCGTTTCTCGTTCAAGTAAGCCATTTTCCATGCACCGCAATAGGCGTTGCAGGCGCGTTTTTAGCGGATCTTTTTCCAAACCACGATATCCTTAATATGCTTGAACAGAATTTTCGGGGTAGTCGTTTTGATAGTCTCGAGCAGTTCGTCAAATTTAAATTTGCCGTGCAGTTCGCGTACCACGCCAACTTGTTCCATATCGACCAGGCCCGATTCGCGAGCGTGTTCTTCAAAGGCTTTGTTCTTCCAGAAAAAGGCACCGGGCATAGTAGTGGGTATGACCAGTACAAAGAATAGCGAGCGGCTAATGGCGCCAGCGCTAATCATCAATAGGGCTAGTAGCGACCAGCCGATGAAGGCCAAGGCGCCACCGGGAGCTGTGATCAGCAAGAACAGGGCAAGGGCAAAACTCAAGCCAAGTAAAACGTTACGGGTGATCCACGCCTTGCCGTATTGAGTGGTTTGCAGATACCAGGAGGCAGCTCCTTCATTTTCAAGGCTGCCCATGGCGCGGCTGTGGGCGATATGACCGATGAGTTCAAGGCCAAGGCCGAGTGCAACCAGTACCATTAACGGGTTGGCCAGTGCCAGCAGGGGTTGGTCGGCACTGAGCAAGGGTAAGCTAACGAGGCCTGTCAGCAAGGCACCATAACTCACGGTGTTGCCAAAGAAGGCGCTACCGGTCTGCCAGTGATCCCAAAAGGGGCGAGCCTTAATACGGTAAATCTTGTACATGTAATAGAGGCCAATCAGACCACTAATGGCACCGAGAATGCCGGAGACATTGGCGAGAAAGTTGAACAGGGCATTATCAAATATTGAGAAAAAGCCATAGGCCATCAAAAAGGTATAAAACCCGGAGACGCCGGCAATTTCACGACTTAAAGGCGATAAGCGCAGATTGTTAAAACCCCGGTAAAAACGATGGGGTTTGCCCAAGTGCATATTCAGCTTGAAAAGGCCGTAGGTGAGCATGGCAAACATAACACCCAGTAGGGGTAGCTTGACGGCGGTGCTAATAAGCGGGCTCAGTGCTTCGAGTTTAAACAGGCCTGCAGTAACGATAATTAAAAAGGCACCGAGCACTGCCTGAGTGCTGAGGGTGAAAATAACGTGGGCGCTTTCGTGGGAGGTGAGGAGTTTACGCCAGTTAAAGAGTTTCTTTTCACCGTGTTTTTTATCGACCTTGGGTTTAAAAATACCAACGCTATCGTCTTTGTGGTATTTCAGCGGCATCGCATCGGTGCGGGTCATTTCTCGGTGGGTCGAGCGGGTCTGCTGAAAACGAATGTTAGGCTGAGTGATGTCGGTGGTGGGAAAGCCAGGAATCGCGGTCTTGGCCTCGATACGATTCTCGGGAATATTTTCGACCACACCAAAATCGAGCGCATTACCTAAACAGGCTGAGACACAAGCGGGTTTAAGGCCAACTTCGAGGCGGTCAACACACATATTACACTTGGTGACCTGACCTTTTACCGGGTCAAGCTGAGGCGCGTTGTAGGGGCAAACCCAGGTGCAGTAACCACAGCCAAAGCAAATATCAGGGTCTTGTAGCACCGCGCCGTATTCTGCGTATTTGGTGTAGGCCCGCGTGGGGCAGCCTTTCAAGCACACGGGGTCGTCGCAGTGGTTG
>JBFHDT010000054.1:0-9467 GCA_041584575.1 Porticoccaceae bacterium | reverse complement strand
GTAGGAGACCTCTGGGTTTGTCAGGGTTTTACGGTCGCCGGTGGTGATTGTGTCTACCACTTGCGCTGGGATTGGCCACCTTAAACGAACTTTTATCCCATCACTTAAGAGACAATTGAGCGCTAATAAAGACATGAATTGCGCCTTGCTCCGATTGTGGCTGGCGCACTTTTCTGCTAATCTGACGCCCCTTCTACAGCCCGTAGCAGCGTCGCGTTAAATCGATAAATTCGCCGGGCTGGCAATGTAAAAACATTCATATCCATTACCTTACAGGGTAAGCATGACGCGATTTATTTTTGTGACTGGTGGCGTTGTTTCGTCGCTTGGTAAAGGCATTGCCGCAGCCTCTTTAGGCGCCTTGCTCGAGTCACGGGGGCTAAAAGTCACCCTGCTCAAACTTGACCCCTATCTCAATGTTGACCCGGGCACTATGAGCCCGTTCCAACACGGTGAGGTTTTTGTCACCGAAGATGGTGCAGAAACTGATCTCGATCTTGGTCACTACGAACGCTTTCTCAATTCGCGCATGACGCAGAATAATAATTTCACCACTGGTCAGGTGTACGAAACTATTCTGCGCCGCGAACGCCGTGGTGAATATTTGGGCGGCACCGTGCAGGTTATTCCCCACGTTACGGATGAAATTAAACGGCGGATTATCAAAGGCGGTGAGGGTAATGATATTGCCCTGGTCGAAATCGGCGGCACCGTGGGGGATATCGAATCCCAGCCTTTTCTCGAAGCGATTCGCCAGTTAAAGGTGGAGCTGGGCGGTACCCGAGCCCTTTTGCTGCATCTCACTCTGGTGCCCTATATCGCTACCGCTGGTGAAACGAAAACGAAACCGACGCAACATTCGGTGAAAGAATTACGCTCCATCGGTCTTCAGCCCGATGTCTTGATTTGTCGGTCTGAAGTCGCTATCGACGCCGATTCGAGACGTAAAATCGCCCTCTTTACCAGTGTTGAAGAGCGCGCCGTTGTACCGTTGATGGATGCCGATAGCATTTATCAAATACCGCGCTACCTCTTTGACTGGAAACTCGATCAGTTTGTGGTCGAGCGTTTCTTGTTGGATTGCCCACCCGCCGACCTCAGTGAATGGGACCAGGTGGTGGAAAATCAGCGCCAGTCGACCACGCCGGTGACCATTGCCATGGTGGGTAAGTACATGGAGTTACTCGACGCTTATAAGTCCCTTAACGAGGCCCTGTCTCACGCGGGCATTCAAAACCTGGCTAAGGTAAATATTCGCTATATTGACTCTGAAGACTTGTGTGATGATATGTCTTTGCTCGACGATTGCCACGGTATTTTGGTGCCAGGTGGTTTTGGTGAACGTGGTGTCGAGGGCAAAATTAAAGCGGTAAAATATGCCCGCGAAGAGAATATCCCTTATCTGGGTATTTGCCTCGGTATGCAGGTCGCGGTGATTGAATATGCGCGCAACATGGCTGGGCTTGAAAATGCCAATAGTACTGAGTTTGATGCCAATACCCCCTATCCGGTTGTTGGCTTGATTACCGAATGGCTCGACAGCAGTGGTAAGCGCGAGTTGCGCACAGAAGATTCTGATCTCGGGGGCACTATGCGTCTGGGTGCTCAGGATAGCCGTTTGGCTGAGGACTCAATGGCGCGGAAAATTTACGGTGCTGAGGTTATTTGCGAGCGCCATCGCCATCGCTATGAGGTCAACAATAACTTGATAGGCGAGATTCAGGCGGCTGGTTTAAAGGTCGGAGGCTGGTCGGGGGATGATTCTTTAGTCGAGACGGTCGAACTCCCCGAGCATCGCTGGTTCTTCGCCTGCCAATTTCACCCAGAGTTCACCTCCACGCCCCGCAGAGGTCATCCGCTGTTTACTGGCTTTGTCAAAGCGGCCTTGGACTACAGTCAGGAGTCCTGAACAATGACTGCAAAAACCGTTACTGTCGGTGACATAACAGTTGCTAATGACCAGCCCTTTGTGCTGTTTGCCGGGGTTAACGTACTGGAATCGCGAGATCTTGCCCTGCAGGTCGCCGAGCATTGCGCCGAAGTGTCTGAACGACTGGCTATTCCCTATGTGTTTAAAGCGTCTTTTGACAAGGCCAATCGCAGCTCTATTCACTCCTTTCGTGGTCCCGGTTTAGACGAGGGCTTAAAAATTCTTGCAGAGGTAAAAGCGGCATTCAATGTGCCGCTAATTACCGATGTCCATGAAATCGAACAGGCCAGTGTTGTGGCTGAGGTTTGCGATGTGATTCAGTTGCCCGCCTTTCTCGCTCGCCAGACTGATTTAGTCGCGGCCATGGCGGCGACAGATGCCGCAGTGAATATTAAAAAACCACAATTTATGAGCCCCTCGCAGGTCGGTAATTTGGTCGACAAGTTTCGTGAGTGCGGTAAGTCAGACGTGATGTTGTGTGAGCGCGGTAGCAGTTTTGGCTACGACAATCTGGTGGTTGATATGCTCGGTTTCTCTGTCATGAAGCAAGTCAGCGATAACGTGCCTATTATTTTTGATGTCACTCATTCTCTGCAGTGTCGAGATGTTGGTGGTGCCGCCTCCGGTGGGCGTCGCGCGCAACTGCCCGAATTGGCGAGAGCCGGTATGGCGACGGGTTTGGCGGGCTTGTTTCTGGAAACCCACCCCGACCCAGATAAAGCTTTGTGCGACGGCCCTAGCGCTCTTAAATTATCGTTACTGGAGCCTTTTTTAAAGCAAGTGAAAGCGGTTGATGACTTAATCAAGCAGATGCCGGTTCTCGATACGGCTTGATGGCAGGGCGCTTATCTTGAAAGCCCTATTCTAAAAAGCATTCTTAAATAAACGCCAATAAACAATAGCTAAAGTTTTGTAGCTCAAAAGAAAGTACTGACAAGGAAATACCATGACCAAAATTGCGGATATCAGAGCCTATGAAGTGCTCGATTCACGGGGTAACCCCACTATTAATGCCGACGTGATTCTCGAATGCGGCGCTGTGGGCAGTGCCTGTGCCCCCTCGGGCGCCTCCACTGGTACACGTGAAGCGTTAGAATTGCGCGATGGCGACGCGAGCCGCTATCTGGGCAAAGGTGTTTTGACTGCCGTAAACAATGTGAATCGTCCCCTTCGAGAGTTGCTCTTAGGCAAAGATGCCTGTGACCAGCGTGAGCTTGACCGCTTGATGATTGAAGCCGACGGTACGGACAATAAAGCGAATTACGGCGCTAATGCTATTTTGGCGGTTTCCCTGGCAGCGGCGAAAGCAGCGGCACAGGCTAAAAATATTCCGCTCTATCAGCACATTGCCGATGTTAATGGCACGCCACTGAAGTACACCATGCCGGTGCCAATGATGAATATCATCAATGGCGGCGAACATGCTGATAATAACGTCGATATCCAGGAATTTATGATTCTCCCTGTTCTGGCGACATCCTTCAGCGAAGCACTACGCCAGGGTGCCGAAATTTTTCACAGTCTGAAAAAAGTGCTTTCAGCGCGAGGCTTGAACACAGCAGTGGGTGACGAGGGTGGCTTTGCCCCCAACCTGCCCTCTAATGAAGCGGCTATTGAGGTTATTGCCGAGGCAGTTAGCAAAGCCGGTTATACCCTGGGTGAAGACATTATGCTGGCGCTGGATTGTGCATCATCTGAGTTTTATCGCGATGGTCAGTACCATCTCTCGGGTGAGGGTAAAGTCTTTTCAGCGGTCGAGTTTGCCAATTATCTGGCCGACCTGGCGAAACGCTACCCCATTCTATCCATTGAAGACGGCATGGACGAAAGTGACTGGGATGGCTGGGCTGATTTAACTCGTAAGATTGGCAATACCGTGCAACTGGTTGGTGATGATTTGTTTGTTACCAACACCAAAATTTTACAGCGGGGCATTGACGAAGATATTGCCAACTCAATATTGATTAAATTTAACCAGATCGGCACCTTGTCTGAAACGTTAGATGCTATTCAAATGGCGAAAGATGCCGGTTTCAGTGTGGTTATCTCTCACCGCTCCGGTGAAACCGAAGACACTACCATTGCTGATCTGGCTGTGGCGACCTCAGCAGGGCAAATCAAAACTGGTTCACTGTGTCGTTCTGACCGCGTGGCCAAGTACAATCGCTTACTACGTATTGAAGCTGAACTCGACGGCACGGCTGCCTACCGGGGCCAGGCTGAGTTTCGTAGCTAGCCTTTAGACGCTGTTAGTAAAGAGTGTGAGCGGTGGAGCTGTTTGAATGCGCTGGCTACTGCTCGTTCTTGTTCTTATTCTGGCGCTTTTCCAATATTGGTTCTGGTTGGGTGAGGGTGGCTTGTTAAAACAATCAGCACTTGAAAAGCAGGTGCTCCAACAGCGCCAGGAAAATGCCATTTTGAAAGAGCGCAACGCCGCACTGGAAGTAAAAGTCAGATACCTTAAAGATGGCCTCGAGGGTATTGAAGAGCGAGCACGACACGACCTCGGCATGATTAAAAAAGGTGAAACCTTTTATATGTCACCTGAAAAAGACAGCTCGCAGTGATCCTTTGTTGTGAAGTTCTTGTTATGAAACGCCAATGATGAGGTGCTGGTTGATTGTTCCCGCCGCCGGTAACGGCTCGCGTTTTGGCGGCGAACGGCCCAAGCAATATGCACCTCTCGCAGGTAGTACGGTGATAGCAAATACTCTCGAGCGGCTGCTTGAATTAGAGGCGGAGGCCTTAGTATTGGCGGTCAACCCCGACGACGGCTATTGGCAATCCCTTGATATTTTAAAGCATCAAAAAATTCGCACCTGTGCCGGCGGGGCAGAGCGGGCAGACTCTGTTTATCGCGCTTTAAAAAGTATTGCCGCTGAGGCCGATGATATGGACTGGGTGCTAGTTCACGATGTTGCTCGACCCTGTGTGCGTGTCGAGGATATTCGTCTATTAATTGAGACCTTGTCAGCTCACCCGGTCGGGGGTCTACTTGCGACACCTGTCAGTGCTACCTTAAAACGGGTTGGCCATTCACGGTATTCTACTGGACCAAAGATGGAGGTGGCCGGCACGGTACTTGAAACGGTATCGAGAGAACATTTATGGGCGGCAGCGACGCCGCAAATGTTTCGTTTTGGCCTATTGATGAAGGCATTAAAGGCGTGTCGTGAAGCAGGTATCAGGCCGACCGATGAGACTGCTGCCATCGAACATCTCGGTCTTCAGGCTGAGATCGTTGAAGGTCACAGCGATAATTTGAAAATTACCCACGGGACAGACCTGGCCCTGGCAGAGGCGGTACTCGCTTATCAGGAACAACAGCAAAGGGAAAAATAGCCAGATGATTCGTGTCGGCCAGGGTTTTGATGTGCATGCTTTCGATGAGTTTGCCTCTAGCAGTGGGCCTCAACCTGAGACAAATATTGTGCTTGGCGGCGTAACTATTCCTTTCTGCCGCCCCTTGCTCGCCCATTCCGATGGCGATGTGCTACTCCATGCTCTGTGTGATGCTTTGCTCGGTGCGGCGGGTTTGGGTGATATTGGGCGTCATTTTCCCGATACCGATTCACGTTATAAAAATATCAGCAGTCGGCACCTACTGCGCGAGGTGATGGCCTTGCTCGTGAAGAATAATTGGCGGTTGGGTAATGCCGATTTGACCATCATTGCCCAGGCACCTCGTATGGCGCCTCACAGGGCGGCTATGGTTGAGAATATTGCCGCAGATTTGTCTTGTCGCTGTGAGCAAGTGAATGTTAAAGCGACGACCACGGAAACCCTAGGTTTTACAGGTAGGGGTGAAGGGGTTGCCTGTTTGGCGACTGTTCTCCTTGAGTCAGTTGGTTGAGCCCGTAGGCGAAAAGAGTCACTGCTTAGATCGCTGGTCGCAAAAAACCTGTTTTGCAATACATTAAAAAGCTGATCGAAAGACCCAGTCGAATGATTGAGGCCGATATACAGGCCATTTACGCTGCGGGCTGGTTTTTGATGTGGTGAGTATTTGTGGTTTATATGACTTGTTTAATCGTGTGGTCCACTTCAATGCGACATTGAAGTGGACCAGAAAAAAACCACCGCCACCGCTGCAGAGCTAATCCCGTGCTGGATTACGGTGGCTGGGCGCATATGCTGGAAAAAGGCGATGAATCAATACAGGACTCTGAGATTAATCAATGACGCAAGCTAAGTCCCACTTTCCACTCAATTTCGCCTACGGCTATGAGGTGCTGCTGGGTTCTGCCGAGCTAAAGGTAGAACCCGAGGATTTTGTGGTTGTTGAAGAGTTTGATGAAGCGAGCCTTAGCGGGGTGGGTGAACACGTTTGTTTGAAAATTCGTAAGCGCGAGCAAAATACCCGCTGGGTAGCTGCGGCATTGGCAGAGATTGCCGGCGTTGCAGAGCGCGATATTGGTTTTTGTGGCATGAAAGACCGCCGCGCAGTCACCACACAGTGGTTTAGTGTTGCCCATGCTGACGAGTGGCGAATGCCGTCGTTGGCGATACCGGACTGCGAAGTTCTGCAAGTAGTGAGGCATCAGCGCAAATTGCGTCGTGGTAGTCACCGGGGCAATCATTTTGCTCTTCGTCTGCGCAATGTAAGTTCAGACACTGAAAGGATGGTCTTGGATGAGCGTCTGGCGTTAATAGCGAAAAGTGGAGTGCCCAATTACTTCGGTCAGCAACGCTTCGGCATAGCGGGGCAGAATTTAGTCGAAGCTGATCGCTTATTAGGGCGTGGTCGTCAGCGAAAAATGGGCGGACGGCAGGGCATTTTCCTTTCGGCGGCCCGATCTTATTTGTTTAATCAGGTGCTTTCAGAGCGGGTAAAAACAAAAAGCTGGACAAAAGTGATGGATGGAGAGGTGACTCCCCAGGGGCCGTTATGGGGACGCGGAAGGAGCGGTTCAAAGGGTGAGTTAGCTGAGCTAGAGAGCCGCGTGTTGGCCGATTACCAATCCTGGTGCAACGCGCTTGAGCATCTTGGTCTCGATCAGCAGCGACGGGATTTACAACTGATCCCAGATCGGTTTGAGTGGTGCTGGCAGGGTCGGGATTTGTGTTTGTCTTTTGCTTTACCCGTCGGCACTTATGCGACAAGTGTGTTGCGGGAACTACTAGAAGTGAATACGCCAGCATCGAGGCCTGTGCTATAGTTCCGGCTGTTTTTTTGCTCAACTTTTGTTGGGTCTTTTGTTGAACTGTTTGTTGCACGCAAAGGGGGAGCGCGGTGGGTTCAGTGGATTTCAACGGGGTGGGTATGACCTCACAGCGCACGCGCGAGCGCCTCGTTCAGCGGCTTAAAGATCAAGGTATTAAGGATCAAAAAGTGCTCGATGTGATTCGAGTGACACCGCGACATTTGTTTCTCGACGAAGCTCTATCTCATCGTGCCTACGAAGACACGGCTTTACCCATCGGTCACGCCCAGACAATTTCTCAGCCTTATATCGTCGCACTAATGACACAGATTTTGTTGTCTCGGGGACCCTTAAAGCGCGTGCTCGAGATTGGTACAGGCTCCGGCTATCAGGCGGCAGTACTGGCGCAGTTGGTGGACGAGGTTTATTCCGTCGAGCGCATTAAACCCTTGCTAATTAAGGCGCGTAATTTATTTCGCCAACTGCGGCTGCGCAATATTGTTACCGCGCACAGTGACGGCGGTGTTGGCTGGCCCGAAAATGCTCCCTACGATGGCATTATTGCCACGGCTGCCCCCGAGCAGGTGCCCGATGAGTTACTTTACCAATTGGCACCCGACGGTTTGTTAGTCATTCCCGTGGGCGCTGGTGGACACCAAGAGTTGCGGGTGATATCGCGTCTGGGCGATACACAGAAATTTGAGGAGGAGGTGGTTGAGCAAGTACGCTTTGTGCCCTTGCTCGGCGGCACATCCCGTTGATGGCCGTATGGCATGAGTGATTTACGAGCTTATTTTGTGCTGTTTTTAAAGGGTATGGCGATGGGTGCGGCAGATGTTGTGCCTGGAGTGTCTGGTGGCACGATTGCTTTTATTTCCGGTATTTACGAAGAGTTGCTACGCTCTATTCGCGCCTGTACCCCCTTGGCTTTAGCGAGTTTGTTTAGTGACGGACCGAAGGTTTTTTGGCGGCGTATAAACGGCACTTTTTTGAGTGTATTGTTTAGCGGCATTCTTTTTAGTGTTGCGACCTTGGCGCGATTAATTACTTATCTTCTCGATCACCAGCCATTATTGTTGTGGTCATTCTTTTTTGGCTTAATCGTGGCGTCTATTCTGTTTATCTGGCGACAATTGGCGCGAAAGGGCTTTTGGGAGTATTTATCTTTGATCTTGGGTCTGTGTGCGGCCCTGGCTTCGGCGTTTGCTCCACATGTTCAGCTTGAGCCTACATCATTCGTTGTTTTTGGCGCCGGTATGCTGGCAATCTGCGCGATGATCTTGCCCGGCATATCCGGTAGTTTTATTCTTCTTTTGCTGGGTATGTATTCAGTCATGCTTGGGGCTATCAGTAGCGCAAATTTCTCCATATTGACCGTTTTTTTTCTTGGCTGTGTGGCCGGATTGATTGTGTTTTCACGCCTGCTGTCATGGCTGTTGAGTCGTTTTCATGGGGTAACGTTGTCGGTATTAACGGGTTTTTTAGCGGGCTCTCTAGTGATGGTTTGGCCCTGGAGAGAGTCTGCTATTGCAACTAACAAGGGGCATTCTGATGCTTTGCACTTATTGGCGCCCTCACAGTATGCACAGACGGTCGGTGATGCACAGTTGTTAACTGCCCTCGGCTTGATGATAGTGGGCTTTGTTGTGGTTATGTTGCTGGAATATATTGGTGCTAGGCGAGCGTCACATTGACAGGCTTTATTTTGGGGGCGAGAGAATATCTACCAAGGTAGGTTTGTGCTTTCGCAGGGGGTGTTTTGCGATAGCATGGGCGATTTTTATTGTGGTGTATTGTCTTTCTCTTGCCGGCTGTGGGTCGGCCCCCGCGCCAGTTAGTAGCCGCACGCCACCGCCCAGTCAAAAAATCAATCACCACATCGTCGGCAAGGGAGACACGCTGTTTGCGATTGCCTGGCGTTATGAATTAAGTGTTGACACCTTGGCTCGGGCTAATAACTTATCGCGGCCCTATAAGATTTATCTTGGCCAGCGCTTAACACTGGATATGAGTCGGGCACGGGTTACTGATTCAAGGCCTGCGCAAGTAGCTAAGGCAGCTCCGATAAAAGATATGCGACCCGCTTCCAATAAACCAAGGGTGGAAAAGCAAGTTCGAGTTGCTCAACCGAAAACGTATTCTTTACCCAAAGGTAATTGGGGTTGGCAATGGCCAGTAAAGGGAGCAGTAGCGCGACATTACGATACCAATCGCGTATTCAAAGGTTTGAATATTCAGTCTGAAAAAGGGCGCAAGGTTGTTTCTGCAGCCCCTGGTGTGGTGGTTTATGCGGGCAGAGGGTTGAGGGGTTATGGTCAGTTACTGATTATTAAACACAGCGAGATCTATCTCAGTGCCTATGCTCACAATCGCAAAATGTTTGTGCAGGAAGG
>JBFHDT010000053.1:0-9520 GCA_041584575.1 Porticoccaceae bacterium | reverse complement strand
TTATGGCGCGGTGTGTAAACAATCCGACTCAGCGACAAGTGAGCGTTTTGTGCTAATTTCCAGCCGCGCCAGTTACGAGCTCGTTTTAAAAGCAGCCGTCATGGGTGTCGGCATGCTGGTTGCCGTATCGGCCCCGACCAGCCTCGCGGTGCGACTGGCCGAGCAGGTGAATATTACACTGGTCGGCTTTGCCCGCAGTGGTCGCCATATGATCTACACTCACTCCCAACGCATCACCACTTAATAGCGTTCAAATACAGGAAATAATGACTCGTGTCAGCAAATAGTAGTGAACACCTCATCAAAATGGCCAACCAAATTGTGCAAAATATCCCCGCCGCTACCGCCGAAGCACGTATAGAAAGCGCTGCAAGCCATATCGATAAATTTTGGTCACCGCTAATGAAGCAACAAATTGCTGAATATATTGCCGAAGGTGGAGAGCATTTACTGCCAGAAGCCCATGCAGCCTTGAATAAACTTGCCGAATAAATTCCTTAGATACTTGCTCTAAGGGGCCGCTGCCAATCTGCTAGCTGAGAGCCTTCAAATCGAGAAGAAGGCCTACCACACAAGTTGGCTATACAAATTTGCATTCAATGAGAGATATACAAGCGAACTGAAACGATATTAGAGGTCAAACACGGTTCAAAAATAGTATTGCCAAGAGAGCTGTGTCTTAGTGAATGATCGTGCAAACTCTCTGTTTTCAGTTAGCTCAAACAAAAAGGCGCTGTCTGTATTCTCGCTGAATCGAAGCTTGCCACCAAACTCATAGCCAGTTTGAGTGACCCCTTCAACATACTGCATTAATTCAACATGCAAGCCGGTTTTCCATTGGTGCGTCAAAGTATAGACAAGCTCAGTGCTGGCACCCAATCCCACAGCAACATTATGATCAAATTGATCGCTAACCAACAGTTGTGTATCGATAAAAACCGAAGCGGATACTTGCTGGCTTAACTCATAACTAAGCCCTGCAGCTAATACAAAGTCACCTATCAACGGTCTATCCCCTCTTGCAAAACGATAACGCTCTAAAGAAGCAGATGCTCGCCAGGAAAAAGGCCGAATAAAATAGTTACGCACTGGCGCCGAGGCAATATTCACAAAGTCGATCGATTCAAACTGCCAATGATTGTCATGAAAAGAATAACGCAGTGAAGGTTGTAAAAAAGTCAGCTGAGCACCTTTTACAAAGCCATCGCCGGGGTCATATTGATCGTGATAAACCCAACGGAAATCCAATTGCAAATAGTCCTTTGCCTCCTCACTGCCATAACGCACACCCACACGGCGGCTGCCGTGACCTTCGTCCGGTCTATAGGCTGGCGATACAGCGTCTTGTATCGGTAAAGTAAGGGCCAACTCGCTTCGCGCTGTTAATAGTTGATGCTGGCGCTTTAGTACTTCGCCACGTTGTTTCGCCGGTATTCGAGGGCCGCCTATACTAGAAAACAACCCTTGTGACTCGGCCGAATTTGCTTCCCGATAAGCAAGATAATCAGACGCCAACTCTAGAATTTCCCCTTGTGATTGCAATGATCTATTGACAAAATCTGTCGCTTGTAAGCTTAATTCACCCAACGCTAAAGACTTCGCGATCTCTTGTTCGGTTAAGTCCAAAGACTCGGCGCGCTTATCAATAGATTGGCGTAGGGAGGGCCGATAGTACACTTGAGTGACAAGGCCTGGCACACGGGTTACCCTCCGGACAGTGTCAGCAGGCGTGGCACCCCAAGCAAAATGTTGACTCAATCTCAAATTCGGCCGGGCAACATCGAGTAAGGCCAACAACTGGTAAGCACAATTTTCATCGATAAAGAAATAATCAAAATAATTCGGTAACAACTCCCAAAGATGTAGCAGTATGAAATGGACCTCCGCGCGGGTATAGCTCAATTCGTATTCCCATATATCGCGGTTCTCGATATCACTATAAGCCTTGACCCTCTCATGGTACGGAGCCATGGTAAACCTGCCCTGATATCCACCAAATACGCCATTAACGGCATAGCTTAGGCCGCGGCCCTCCTCCGCATGGGCTGCAAAGTTAACCGTCCAGGCTAGTAAATCCGTCATTTCCTCTGATTTACTATCTACGCGTAAAAATGTATGGCCAAACATTGAGGCTGGACTATTTAATACCGCAACCGGAAAAACCAGAGTCAAGCCATCCGCATTTAAATTGCCCAACCAATTATTCAAGTGGGGGCAGTGGTGCTCGGGTAATACACTGGCCTCAATTTCTAGCACGTTTAACAACCAGGCCCTTCTGGCAGGAAAGCGACAAGCCACAGCCTGGTTAGCATTGACACCCACTTCTTCAGATAGAAGAAATGCTAAGGTTGCTTCGAGCTCAGCCTGGGGGGATTGTTTACCTTGCCTGGATAAAAAAAAGGGGGCCGCATCAACTCGACTCAGCTCCTGTGAGAGCAACGACTTAGGTGTGACATGTAATAGCGCCTGCCAGGTTGGCAAACGCCAGGTTTGTTGGGCCCGAGCCTTGAGAATAAGCTGGTCTAATGCTGGGTTCTGTTCCTTAGCTTTTTCGCGCCCACTGACGTGCACTGAAAACAGATGCAGAGCGACGAACAGCAATACAATAGAAAAAGATTTAAGTAAACGTGTCAGTTTTATCAAAATTTTTACAAACAAGGCGCGTCAGAAGAACACGCGGCAGCAGGGAATAATAAGTATCAAATATTTTCCCTAGTAAGCTCTTTCCTTAAATTAACAATGACTTCCTGTTCTGTTATTTGTGTAGAGGGGAAAATAGACAAAAAGTTATTTTGACACACGGTGTAAAATTTCTCTTTGTCAGCTTCCTCGACCGACATTAATACCGCAAGGGTCATCAAATGTTCACCCTGTCCAACGGACATATCAGAGCGCAACCGAGAAAAATTGGCGCTTACAAATTTTTCTATTGCTTTTCCATCATTAGCTGCCTGTTCACCACTATCGAACGTGACGTTCGATGAAAAATCAGATGAGCCTTCAGTGGTTTGCTCCGTGGTTAATGAACTCGCATCTGTAGGCGCCATAGTCACCGCACAGGACGAAATAACTGAAGTCAGCAGGAGCAACGAAATAGTCGAATAACACACTTTATAAACCATACTGGCCCCTTAAATAATCACTTCTCGTTCAACTGTAATACTAACAAATGTTTTTCCCATCAACTGGTTTCATTTAACGCCCCAAACGCCGTATCGCTGCCTTCGTTAAAAACTGATCATAAAGGTTACCGTCATTAACACTGGTTTTATAACCACCCGAAATCTCTTTAACCTGAGCTAACCTGGCCATACGATTACCCTGAATATTATGAGCGTGTACTCGCGTCCATGAAGCATAGGGGTGTTTGCCATCATAAACGGTGTTTTCTCCATCAGTATAAAGCGAAGCAGCACCATCAAAGGAGCGGAACATTTCGCCCCGCCGGTCAAAGGACACCATCGACAGGGGCAACAGTGTGCGGGCATCAAACCAGACGCGCTTCTTGCTGATCGGGGCCCGCGGAAATTTAACCGGCTCGGCTTCAACAATTATCGCCTCGGGCACCAATTCAACATCCATATCCCAGAAGGTATTGCCCTTGGCACCGCCATGAGTGGCGCCCTCCCAGTTTTCATGTTTCGAATTCCAGCTGCGTGAAATAGCGGCAAGTGTTGGACCACGGCCGACCACTCTGTAATTGCCCCAAGTTAAGAAAGGGTCGCCCGCCGTCCAGGCATCAGACAGATAAAGTGTGGACCCAGGAATCATTGGTTCAAAGCGCTGGTTCGTGGGGAAGCGACGCACTCGCTTAAAGGCAGGCAGATAACCGCTCAAATCGGGGAAGCGACGCTGATCATAGTGCCAGACGTTTAGGAAGGAAGTGCCGGCAATGTCATTAGGGCTAACAAAAAATACCGATTGATAGCGCAGTTTATCTTCGTGGCCTGGCCAGTAGGGCTTGGGGTCGAGAACCGTTCGAGCGACGGGCGACATTTCAGCCCAGCCCAGTTCATAGTTGTACTCCACATCGCCGCTGGGCCCAACGTCCTGTTCTTTTATGGCATAAAACGAGGCATCGTGACGGCCCCAGCTCAGAGTCAAACCGGCAAAAACCTCAAGCGCTGTGGTCGGATTGGGGAAAGGGTTGCCACCAATCCAGGGCTTACCCTCTTTAGTGACCACATTGCCGTTGGCGTCGAACATCGCCTTTCCATAATTGCGCAGTGTCGCTTCGTTATACTCCCAGGCACTGAGTTTCATAATGTCGGTAGTCGTATCGATCATTCGCATCTGACGACCCATTTGCGCAATCTGGGCATAACGAATGGGATCGAGTAAATCCTTTACATGTTCAACATTGTCGGCAGTGATTGTATCGCCGGTGTTAATTTTACCCCGGGTATAGCCCTCGATAGACATCAACTCATCAGGGTAGACACCACCAATATCACCTGTGTCGGCGATAGCCTGCCACAGTGGCGATAACACGCCCGTTGCCAGTACTCCTTTACTCAGTTGTCCAAGAAAATGACGGCGTCCAAAATTAAAGTCGTATTTGCGAATTCGCATAATTATTCCTTGCTTATTGGTGCTGGCAGCCCCACTTGTTCATACTTTTTTCGAGTTTAAGCTGTTGTTCAGCACTCATCAAATGACGGTACAACCTAGATTTGTGCAACACTTTGCACAGTCCCGCTGTGTCTTTTTTGGCATCCCGACCCTCTGCATCATATTGCGCGATAAGCGCTAGACTACGCCGCGCCATGGCATCACGCCAGCGCGTTGAACCTTCTACCTGGCCACGGGTGATTTTGGCCCAAGCACGCTCAGCTTCAAACCAACGCTGTAATTGCTCGGCGCTTTCAGCGTAGGCCAACCAGGCATTGCCAGAGTCGGGAAAATCGACAATCAATTGCTGAGCAATAGCGTAAGCCCGCTGCCCCTGGCCAAGCGCATTGGCGGCGCGTATTTGCAGTAAGCGCAGTTGCCGTTGATCCTGTGGCTGACCGGCAAGAGCCGGGTAAAAAACGTCGCCAAGTTCTAATACCTGAACGTAGTTTCGTTGTTGCTCCTTCGACAGTAAAAACTGATAGACCTCTTTTTGCGCCATGGCATTGGCGGGCTGGCTAGCCAGTGCAGCAATAAATACAGACAAGCCCTTACCCTGCTGATATTGATCGAGTGCACGCAGCCGAGCCCAGAACAAAACCCGCCGCACCCGCTGGTCAAGCGCGTACTTTTTATCGCCGGGCTTGGCTTTCGCAGCGGCGTACATTTTATCAATAGCGGCCAATACTTCTTTAAGATCGTCACTCAGCACTGTACGCATTTGCAGTGAAACCGCTTTAAACCAGGGCTGTTTACGTTTCGCTCGGGGTAAATCAGACAATGCTGCCAAAACTTTTTCAGCCTCATCGCGTTGGCTATCAAGATCACCATTCACCACTGCCCGATTAAAAGCATTCACTGCACGCTGAATTTGCGTCAGTGCAATACTGCCTTTTAACTTTTTATTCTTTTTCGCGGCTTTTAAATGACTTTTTACCTTTTTCGGATCATCACTCAACTGAGCAATCAATAAATGCGCACTGCCAGTATCGGCATCATTCGGATTTACGCGCAGAAAGTATTCCGCTTCGGTCAATGCTCGCTGACGGTTAGTCGGGTTATCACGACGTTGATAGAGTGCCTGGGCAACGAGAAACTTAAACTTCGGCAGAGCCTGAGCGACTGGCTGGGGCAGGTCGGTTTGGCGCTGCAGGTTTTCCACCTCTTTTAATGCCTCTCGCGCCATTTGTATTTTTAATAATGCAACCGCGTAGTGGTATTGCAGTACGCGAACATTAACGCCCAGATCGAGACCACCCTGCTGGCGAAACTGCCGGTATTTCAGCACGGCAGTATCGTACTGCTGCCAAGCATAGGCGTATTCGCTATCGACAAAGAGGGTTAAAAGACCAATATCGTGACCAGCAATTTCATCGCGATAAGACAGTATTCGATTCAGCAGGGCATCGTTCAAATAGCCCAGTTCAATCACCCGTTTCAAACGCGCTGCAGCCTCAATAGCACCACTTTGAGTTTCCCGATGGCGCTGTAGAAGCATAAATGCCTGTTCCTGAAAAACACGAGCCGTCGTTGGCGTTAGTGGCTCATCCGACAGCATCGGCATACTAGGTAGCTCACCCTTACGAATGGCCAATAAAGTCAGTTCTGTTTCAGCCCGCACTCGCGCCGGATTGTCCTTATCGCCGGCCAGGGCCTGCACCAAACGGCGAAAACGCTGCTCGGCCAGCTCATCATCGCCCCTTGCCTGAGCGACATAAGCCATACCCAACCAGCTGCCGTAAACAATACCCGGATAGAGAATACGCACCGACGAGCTCTGAAAACCATGTTCGGCCTCATTCAACCAACTCACCTGCTCGCGCTGCCCTTGATAGGCGTGAGCCATGCTCAATTTGCCCCAGGCTTGCCAGTAATTAAAAGCAGACAGGGCATAGTTAATATCGTGCCAAAGATCGGAGCGATAGAGTTTCTCCAGTGCCGCTTCCCGGTCGCCCGTGGCCTCCTCAAGATCGCGAACCTTAGCTCGGCAACGTTTGAAAAAACCTTCGCCACGCAGTAATAAATATTCCAAATCGGCCTGACTGGCGCCCTGCTCTTGCGCTGCGGACACCACATTGCCGTAAGCATCAGCGGCGCTAACAAAAGCCTGGGTATCGAGACGGCTTAGGTCTTTGGCGAGATGCTGATGAATTTTATCGAGCAAAACCTTACTTTGTGCCTGTGTCACCACAGCGCTAGATTGCGCCAGTAGGGTCTCTAATTCCCCTTCCGCCCTTTCTGCTAGGGCAGTTGCAGGCCACAACAAAACAAGCAATATAAAATTCAGTGATCCATAGAGAATGAATCGCACAGAGCAAGTGGGCAAGCGCATTACAAGCCCTCCAGTAATAACGCCATTTCACGGGCAAACTGACCGCCCATAATGAGCGACACCAATTGTCGAGTAATGTGGATATCGCCATCAAGTGTCGCCGCAGTACCCCCACCGGCCTCTGCCATTAGCTGATAATCGAGCATCGGCGTGTCCGTATAAAAAACGCGATTCACAGCACGACCCAGCTTTGCTTCCAGTACCGCCGGGTTGGCATGGTGGCTGACATCAAGTGTAGATATTTGACCGTGGTCGCTGGCAAATTCACGATTAACCGCTAATAAACGTTTGAAAGTATCCTTGTGAGGCGGGGCATCACCGATGAGTACGATCACTTTTTTGGCCCCCAATCGCCAGCCGCTTTTTTGCGTGGCAACGAGCATGCCTTCATAAACCGCCTCTTGCATATCGCCGCCGCCCTCGGCGCGTAGTTGTTTTAAAAACCCACTCAATTTATTAAGACTGAATGTTAAGGTTTGATGTTGAGTGATATAAGAGGGGCTATCCACATCACGATAGGCCACTACACCAAAACGGGACACCGGCACCAGGGTGCGAATCACGTCGACGATATCAACAATGCGTGCCTGAACCTCTTCAATCACCCAGTCCATAGAGCCGGTGGAATCAACCACAAACACCACATCGAGGCCAGTCTCGCGTAAGCCCTGCACATAGGCCGCAAACTGGTTAGCCGATTGACCTAAGCCCGTGCCGACACCCGTGCCAAAACCGGCCAGACCATCACCGCCGGTCGCCACTGTATTCGACAACAGGGGGGCGGAAAAACCGCTGATACTTTGTCCACCGGCCGCGGCCTCCATCGCCAAATTGACCTCGGGCGGAGGCGGTGCCAATGCCGATGTGGCGACCAGTACCGGAGGCGGTTCAAATTCGATGGTTTCTTCAAACACCAGCTCTTCTTTTTCTTCTTGCTCGACAATATCAAGCATAATTTCAATTTCTTCGACACTGTTCGAGGTTGATGATTCAGGGGTAATAATGTGCAGCGAGGCCTGCCAGGTCAGCACTAAATGAATTGCCAGAGAAACCAGCAACAACACTAGCCACAAAGCAATTGCTTTAAGGCGACCCGACAAGAGTGCCACTACAGCGTACCGGGCTTATTCACGGTGACCAGTGCCACCCGCGTGACTTTGAGCAGGCGCAATTCATCAATCAAGGGAATGATAATGGATGCAGGGATTTGACCATCGGCCCGCAAGCTGACACGAGCGGGAACCGCCTGCCCCTCGGCTTGCATTTGACTCGCCCAGTTTGACAACGTTGTCATTTCCCCTCGCCACCACAAGTTGCCATCGACCGTTAACGATAGCTCCTCGGCCTCTTGCGTTAGCACCTCGCTACTGGATTCAGGCGGTGCGACATCCTTCATGTAGGTTTCGCTAAAATTGCCGACAACTATAAAAAACAACAGCAGTAAAAACGTCATGTTGATAACGGGCAGCATATTGTCGTCAGATTGCTTTTTTCTATCGTGCTCGCTACCGAGATCAAACACAGTTAATCTCCCAGAGCCTGAATTTGCACGCGGGGCAAAGACTGGGCGCGCAGTAGATCCATCGCCTCGACCAAAGTTTGCAGGGGCACGCTGTCTTCGGCTTTGAGAATAACGGTGGTCTCAGTACTCAATTGTCTGCGTAAAAGCCAGGGAGTTAGTTCTGCCAGCGCCATCGACTCGCCATCTATCCATAATTTCCCGCCGGGAAAAACCTGGATGCTCAGACTTTCGCCCTGGGCGTTACTCGCCCTGGTGGGTTCATCAGGCACCTTAAAAGCCACTTCTCTGAACTGTGCAAAACTGGTTTCAAGGATAAAGAAAACCAGCAAAATAAAGACGAGGTCAGCCAGCGGCGTCAGACTAATGCGGCGTAAGGCTTTGCGGTGGTGGGACTGCAAATGCATATTAAGACGATCCGTTGCAGCGGTGCTTAAGGCATATCGTAGAGTTTGACGGTAAACAGCCGCGTCAGCTGATCCTCCATACTGCGGCGAATAGTCGTGGCGTGGCTATCGAGCATGTAATAAATTAATGCGAACGGAATAGCCACGATCAGACCCACCGCAGTGGTCATCAGCGCCTCCCAAATACCGCCGGCCAGTGCACCAGTATCACCGCCACCGGCCTGGTCGGCCAGGCCACGAAACACGTCGATCATGCCCAACACCGTACCGAGTAAACCGAGCATGGGTGACAAATAGGCAATTTGTTCAATAAAACCATTCATGCCGTTAATGCGGGAAATAATTTGCTGCCCCTGACGATTTAATTCTTCACGGATCGCGGTTTGATCTTTTTCACCTTGATCTAGCCAGTCAACACCTTGTCCAAGCATGGTGGCATAAGGGCCGGGGTCTTTGTTTAACCCATCGCGGCCTTGCTGTTTGTCACCATTCACCCACAAATCTATCGAACCCTCGATATGGCGAATCTTTCCCAGCGAATAATGGCGGTAGTGAAAAAGCTTGAAAAAAACCAAGCTTAAACCAACAACCGAGAGGCCGATTAACACTAGAACAACCGGGCCACCCTGCTCAATTAAATCCAGATCCATA
>JBFHDT010000052.1:0-9559 GCA_041584575.1 Porticoccaceae bacterium | reverse complement strand
TGGTGACACCGATCGCCTGATGGCAGTGATTAAAGAAGAGTTGATCGCCATTGACGAAGAGTTCGGCGATGACCGTAAAACCGAAATCGTCGATTCACGCCGCGATTTGACCGTTGCCGATTTAATCCCTGAAGAAGATCGCGTGGTGACTATTTCCCACGGTGGCTATGCCAAGACTCAGCCGCTGGATGACTATCAGGCTCAACGTCGTGGCGGCACGGGTCGCTCAGCGACAGCCGTGAAAGACGAAGATTTTGTTGAACATCTGCTAATAGCGAATACCCATAACACCATTTTGTGTTTCACCAGTGCCGGTAAAGTCTATTGGCTGAAAGTGTTTGAAATACCCGTTGCCAGTCGCAATGCTCGTGGTCGGCCGATGGTGAATTTACTGCCCCTCGACGAGGGTGAACGCATTACCTCGATGCTGCCGGTTGAAGAGTACCGTGATGATCAATACGTGTTTATGGCAACGGCCAAGGGCACTGTGAAGAAGACCGAGCTGTCGGCCTTTGCTCGCCGTCGCAGTGTTGGTTTGCGTGCTTTAGAGTTGGAAGAGGGTGACCGGCTGATTGGCACGGCGATCACCGATGGCGATTGCGATGTCATGTTGTTTTGTTCGAGCGGCAAGGTAACGCGCTTTAACGAAAACGATGTGCGGTCGATGGGCCGCACTGCCAAGGGTGTACGCGGCATGCGTGTGCCCGAGGGCGAAGAGTTGATTTCGCTGATTATTCCTGCCGAGGGCAAGACGATATTGACCGTCTGCGCTAAGGGTTACGGCAAACGCACTTCGCTGACTGAATTCCCCAATTATAAACGTGGGGGACAGGGTGTAATCGCCATTCAGACTTCCGAGCGTAACGGCAATCTGGTCGGTGCGGTACAGGTCGATGCCAGTCATGAAATTATGTTGATTTCCGATCAGGGCACTCTGGTGCGCACTCGTGTTGATGGTATCCCAACACTGGGGCGCAACACCCAGGGTGTGCGCCTGATTCGCGTGCGAGAGGACGAAACTCTCGTCAGTGTGGCCGATATTCAGGAAGAGGAGGTCGAAGCGGTTGTAGAAGCTGGCGCCGAAGATGTTGTTGAAACTGATGCCGAAGCCGCTTCGCCCAGCTCTGAAGCAGATGCAGGAAGCAGTGATGACTGATGATAAAAGTGGTGCAGCGACGACTGTCGATTTACCCGCATTGCGGGATCAGATTGATAGTATCGACAAGCAGTTACTGGCGCTAATGAGTGAGCGGGCCCGCTGTGCTCAACGTGTCGCCGAAGTGAAGGTTGCCACTGGTGATGCGGTTTTTTATCGACCAGAGAGAGAGGCGCAGGTGTTGCGCAAAGTGATGGAGGCGAATACGGGTCCCCTCGACGACGAAGAAGTTGCCCGCTTGTTTCGTGAGATTATGTCGGCCTGTCTGGCGCTTGAACAACCGGTTACCGTGGCTTTTCTCGGCCCAGATGGCACTTTTACACAAGCCGCTGCATTAAAGCACTTTGGCCATTCGGCGGTGAGTCGGCCGATGACAGCTATCGACGAAGTCTTTCGTGAGGTCTCATCGGGTGCGGTAAATTACGGTGTAGTGCCGATTGAAAACTCAACCGAGGGTGTGGTTAATCACACACTTGACAGTTTTCTTGAGTCGTCATTAAAAATCTGTGGTGAAGTAGAATTGCGTATTCATCATCACTTTATGCTCGGTACGAACACTCGGGCCGAAAATATTACTCGGGTTTACTCCCATCCCCAGTCACTGGCCCAGTGCCGCAAATGGCTGGATGCCAATTATCCAAATATCGAACGCATACCCGTAAGTAGCAATGCCGAGGCGGCACGGCGAGTGCAGGGTGAGTGGAATTCAGCAGCGATTGCCGGCGACATGGCGGTGCAATTGTATTCGCTAGAAAAAGTTCGTGAAAATATTGAAGATTATCCAGATAATTCGACGCGCTTTCTGGTCATAGGGCGGGATGATATTCCCCCCAGCGGTGACGATAAAACCTCTATTATCGCCTCGGTCAACAATGCGCCCGGTGCCTTGTATTTGTTGTTGGAGCCCTTTCAGACCCACGGTGTTGATTTAACCCGTGTCGAGACCCGACCGGCACGCAGTGGCACCTGGAGCTACGTGTTTTTTATAGACTTCGTTGGTCATCAGAATGATGAAAATGTGACAGCTGCGCTGGATTTGGTGCGTGAGAGAGTGGCGGATTTGCGAATTCTCGGCTCTTATCCCTGTGCTGTTTTGTAAGAGCGCCGCACTCGTGTTGCGCTAGGCTGGCGTATTTCCCGTTGCTTACCGGTAGACTTTATCTATGTATCTAAACCTTGCTAATCGCTCGGCCAATCGTTGTGGCTGAGTTACCTTCAGCGAATACTGTTACGCCTAGCGGCCGGTTGTTAGTGGTTGGCCTCGGTTTGATTGGTGGTAGCTTGGCCTTGGCGGCACGGCAGCGAGGTTTGTTTAGCGAGGTGATTGGTGCGTCACGCAGCCCGGCGACCTTGCGCAAAGCACTGGAGCTAGGTGTTGTCGACAGGGTTGCAAGCGATTTGCCGGCGGCGCTTGCAGCTATGGGTGTTGGAGACATTGTTGTGGTCGGTGTGCCGACGCTGACGGTGCCGAAGATTGTCGCTCAGCTGCACGAGCACCTTGCACCAGGGGTGAGCTTTACCGATGTGGCGAGTGTTAAAGGCAGTATTGTCGCCGCAGTAAAAGATATTTACGGTTCGGTACCAGAGCAATTTGTACCGGGACACCCCATTGCGGGGTCGGAAAAAAGCGGTGTTTGCGCCTCTTTGCCCGACCTTTACGAGGATCACCGGGTCATTCTTACGCCGTTGGCTGCAACGGGCGAAGCCCACACGGCGCGCGTTAGCGCTATGTGGCGTGGCGTTGGTGCAACGGTGAGCGAAATGCCGGTTGAAGAACACGATGAGGTGCTGGCTGCGACCAGTCATTTACCGCACCTGCTAGCCTATTCGTTGGTCGATACCCTTGCTGGTATGGAAGAAAATCGTGAAATCTTTCGCTATGCAGCGGGTGGTTTTCGAGATTTTACCCGCATCGCGGCGAGCGACCCCGTCATGTGGCACGACATCACTCTGGCCAATAGTGGCGCTATTATCGAAGTTTTGGATAGTGTTACCGAGCACTTACAGAGTTTGCGCGCCGCAATTCTTTCAGGTGACAGTGAGCACCTGCTCGGCGTTTTTACCCGGGCTAAAGAAGCACGTCACCATTTTCAAGTCATGCTCGATAACAAGGCGTATCTGCAAACTATGGGCTCAACAGAAATTCAATACCGCGTAGAGGCGGGCGGCGTATTGCAGGGTCAGGCCCGGGTGCCAGGCGATAAATCGATTTCCCACCGTTCTATAATGCTCGGCTCCCTCGCTGAGGGAATAACGGAAGTGTCAGGTTTTCTTGAGGGCGAAGACAGCCTCGCAACCTTGCAGGCTTTTCGCGATATGGGGGTGGTAATTGAAGGCCCGGATAAGGGTCGTGTTGTCATCCACGGCGTGGGCTTACACGGTTTAAAAGCGCCTGCTGGCCCCTTGTATTTGGGTAACTCTGGCACCTCTATGCGTTTATTGGTAGGTATTTTGGCGGGCCAGATCTTCGATAGCGTGCTGACCGGGGATGAATCTCTGTCCACCCGCCCAATGAAGCGTGTCGCCGACCCGTTGGCGCTCATGGGTGCTGATATAGAAACGGGTGAAGACGGTACACCGCCGTTGCGTATTGGTGGCAATTGCTCTTTACAGGGTATTGATTACAAGTTACCGATGGCCAGCGCCCAGGTGAAGTCCTGTGTCTTGTTGGCCGGCCTTTATGCCAGTGGAGAAACCCGTGTTACCGAACCGGCACCGACCCGTGATCACACTGAACGTATGCTCAGGGGGTTTGGTTACGCTGTGAAAACCGATGGTGGGCAAGTCACTCTCAATAGTGGTGGTGTTTTGCAGGGCGGGCCTATTGATGTGCCCTCCGATATATCGTCGGCCACTTTTTTTATGGTCGCTGCCTCGATAGCTGACGGTTCTGATATTACCCTTAGTCACGTCGGTATCAACCCAACGCGTGTTGGCGTGATTAACATTCTACGTTTGATGGGTGGCGATATTACCTTGCTTAACGAGCGTTTGGCTGGCGGAGAGCCGGTGGCCGATATTCGTGTACGCTCCGCTGCTTTAAAAGGCATCGCAGTACCTGAAGAACAGGTACCATTGGCGATTGATGAATTCCCTGCCCTCTTTGTGGCGGCGGCTTGCGCTGAAGGCACAACCGTACTAACCGGTGCTGAAGAGTTGCGTGTAAAAGAAAGCGATCGCATTCAGGCCATGGCGGATGGACTGGCAATATTGGGTATTTCTGCTCAGCCGACCGCCGATGGCATTGTTATCGAGGGTGGTCAAATTCAGTCCGGCGAAGTCGATAGCCTGGGTGATCATCGTATTGCTATGTCTTTCGCCATTGCAGGTCTCAGGGCGAGCGGGCCAATTTTAATTCGCAACTGCAATAACGTGGCGACATCATTCCCGGGCTTTGTCGAGCTATCAAATTCGTTGGGCCTGAAGGTGAACGAGGAAAATCAATGAATAGTATTAACATTCCGGTAATAACCATTGATGGGCCTAGTGGTTCGGGCAA
Organism: Porticoccaceae bacterium; assembly: GCA_041584575.1. Classification (GTDB taxonomy): domain Bacteria; phylum Pseudomonadota; class Gammaproteobacteria; order Pseudomonadales; family Porticoccaceae; genus Reddybacter. The sequence goes on along the minus strand of JBFHDT010000052.1, from coordinate 4,904 downwards.
AGGTACGATAAGCCAATTGCTGGCCAGTAAGCTGGGTTTCAACTATCTCGATAGTGGCGCGCTCTATCGTCTGGTGGCAATGGCGGCGAAGCGACACGGTGTTGCGTTGGATAATATTGAGGCTCTGGCCGTACTGGCGGCCCATATGGATGTGGTCTTTGAAATGGATAGTGAGGGTGGCTCACCGAAAGTGGTATTGGAAACAGAAGATGTTTCCGAATTGATTCGCGGTGAAGAAGTTGGTGCTCAGGCCTCTAGGGTGGCGGCTTTTCCTGAAGTGCGCAGTGCTTTGTTGCAGCGCCAAAAGGCTTTTGCCCGAGGGCCCGGTCTCGTTGCCGATGGTCGCGATATGGGTACGGTGATTTTTCCTACTGCGCAAGTTAAGATTTTCCTCACCGCGAGTGCCGAGGCTCGAGCTGAGAGGCGCTATAAGCAGTTGATTGATAAGGGGGAAAGTGGTAGTCTCCGCGACCTCGTTGAGAAGGTTGAGAGCCGTGATGAACGCGATAGAACACGAGCCGTTGCGCCTCTCTTGCCAGCAAAAGATGCGGTCACGGTTGATAGCACGGCCCTGAGTATCACCGAAGTTCTCGACCTGGTTTTGAAGGTCGTTGCTCAGCGGCTAAAAATCTAGGCGCCAAAATAGGCACTACGTGCAAGAAAGGCGTCTGGATTTACGGGATAAGTTTGAGCAAAAATTTAACAGGAGTTACTGGCGTTCATGCCAGTATTGCACCGGTGACTCCTTAATGTGAATGACCCGAGAGTCTGGCGACTCGGCTGCGGGCACTAGTGATGAGCATTGGCTACGCGCTATAACGCCCTGTTTAATAGAGGTATTACCCGAATGAGCGAAAGCTTTGCTGATCTTTTTGAAGAGAGTTTACAAACAGTTGAAATGGCACCAGGTTCAATAGTAACCGGTGTTGTTATCGATATAGACAAGGACTGGGTAACCGTCCACGCTGGTTTGAAATCGGAAGGCGTGATCGCCGTAGAAGAATTTTTCGATGACAACGGCGAATTGGCTGTAGAGATTGGCGACGAAGTGCAGGTATCGCTAGAGACAGTAGAAGATGGCTTTGGTGCCACTAAACTGTCTCGCGAGAAAGCGCGTCGTGCTGAATCCTGGATTGCACTGGAAGCTGCGCAATCGGCTGACGAAGTAGTTATCGGTGTTATCAATGGCAAGGTTAAGGGCGGCTTTACAGTTGACCTTAATGGTTTGCGTGCCTTCCTGCCTGGCTCTCTGGTTGATGTTCGCCCGATGCGCGAAACGTCTCACCTTGAAGACAAGCCGCTAGAATTTAAAGTCATTAAGCTTGATCAGAAGCGCAATAATGTTGTTGTTTCCCGCCGTGCTGTGATGGAAGCGATCAATTCTTCCGAGCGTGAAGAGTTGCTCAACAACCTCGAAGAAGGCGTTACCTTGAAAGGTGTGGTTAAAAACCTCACCGACTACGGTGCCTTTGTTGACCTCGGTGGTATCGACGGTCTGTTGCACATCACTGATATGTCCTGGAAGCGCATCAAGCATCCTTCAGAAGTCGTTAATGTTGGTGACGATATTGACGTTAAAGTGCTTAAGTTTGATCGTGAGCGCAATCGCGTTTCCCTCGGTATGAAGCAGATGGGTGAAGATCCCTGGAGCGATATCAAGGGTCGTTACCCTGAGAAAGTAAAAGTCAAAGCCACTGTTACTAATCTCACTGACTACGGTTGTTTCGCAGAGCTTGAAGACGGCGTTGAAGGTTTGGTTCACGTTTCTGAAATGGACTGGACTAATAAAAACGTTCACCCCTCTAAAGTTGTACAGGTCGGTGAAGAGATTGAAGTGATGGTGCTCGATATTGATGAAGAGCGTCGTCGAATTTCTCTGGGTATGAAGCAGTGCTTCACCAACCCCTGGGACGACTTTGGTGGCCAGCATGCCAAGGGTGACAAGATCTCCGGTACTATTAAGTCAATTACTGACTTTGGTATCTTTATCGGACTCAACGGTGGCATTGATGGTTTAGTTCACCTCTCCGATATTTCCTGGAATGAAACTGGTGAAGACGTTGTCAGAAACTACAAGAAAGGCGATGAACTTGAGACTGTCATTCTGGCTATTGATTCTGAGCGTGAGCGTATCTCTCTTGGCATTAAGCAACTTGCTGACGACCCCTTCTCCAACTTTATTGCGGATAATGAAAAAGGCGGCCTGATCAAAGGTGTGGTTAAGGAAGTCGATGTGAAATTTGCGACGATTACTTTGGGTGAAGACATTGAAGGCATGTTGAAGGCCTCTGAAGTCTCTCAGGATAAGGTTGAAGATGTTCGCTCTGTATTGAAAGTGGGCGACGAAATCGAAGCTCGCGTTATTGGTACCGATCGAAAGAATCGTGTCATTAACCTGTCGATCAAAGCGAAAGATATGGCCGAAGAGAAAGCAGCGATTCAGGATCACAAGAAGCAAGAGTCTGATAACGCCGCTTCACCGACGACCATTGGTGATCTCATCAAAGCGCAAATGGAAAGCAACGACAGATAACTGTCGGCTGAAAATAGGGCGACATTGGTAAGAAAAATGACCAAATCTGAATTGATTGATAGAATTTCGCAATTTCAGGATCAGCTACCGCCAAAAGATGTTGAGTTGGCTGTTAAGATGATACTGGAAGAAATGACTCAGGCGCTGGTAAATAACCAGCGTATCGAGATAAGAGGATTTGGCAGTTTTTGCTTACATTATCGTAATCCGCGCGTTGGACGGAACCCGAAAACCGGAGAAACCGTTGAATTACCCGGTAAATATGTGCCCTATTTTAAGCCTGGTAAAGAACTGCGGGAGCGCGTTAACGCGGGTATTGGCAAGTAAGATCAGCCTGCAGATAGTATAATCAAAACGGTAAAGCGTAAGCTTTGCCGTTTTTTTTCGGAGATGGAAATGACAAAAGTAAAGCGATGGGTTGGTCTGTTTTTACTACTGATTTGCGTGTTGGTTGGTATCTGGATTGTCCAGGATAACCCTCTCGAGGTGCCCGTAACTCTGCTCGGGTTCCCCATGTTGCAACTGCCGCTTGGCATTTGGCTACTAGCGGCCTTCCTTGCAGGAAGTGTGGTGAGTTTTGTGGTCAGTTTACCGAAAACTTTGAGACAAAGAACCCAGGCTCGACGCTTGCAGCGACAGCTTGGTCTTGCAGAGGCTGAAATAAAGAAACTAGAGTCTAAGACCTCTGAAAATTAAAACGGGCTGCTAAGAGGCATCCAAAATGACAGTTGCTAGAATTGATAAGCGTATTATTGTCGCTTTAGATTACCCCAATAAATCCTCAGTCCTGGCTTTTGCCGATAGTGTCAGTCCTGACCTTTGTCGTTTGAAAATTGGCAAGGAAGTGTTCACCCACTCGGGACCTGAAGTGGTGAAAGCCCTGGTTGAGCGCGGTTTTGATGTTTTCCTCGATCTTAAATTTCACGATATCCCCACTACCGTTGCCAAGGCTGTAAGCGCCGCGTTAGATCTTGGTGTGTGGATGCTTAATGTACACGCCTTGGGTGGTTCTAGAATGATGGCGGCGGCGCGCGAGGCGCTAGAGCAGCAGGGTGGTGATGCTCGCCTTATCGCCGTCACAGTATTGACAAGCATGCAAGACAATGATGTTAACGAGCTGGGTATGAATCTGTCAGCTGCTCAGCTCGCCACACATTTGGCAGGGCTAGCCCAGCAATGCGGCCTGGATGGGGTTGTGTGCTCTGCACAGGAAGCGAGCACCATAGCGAATCAATACGGTGAAGCTTTTTTGCGAGTCACGCCAGGTATTAGACTTGCGAGCCTATCGCTGGTTGATGATCAACGCCGTACCATGACCCCTCGTCAAGCTATTGATGGGGGGAGTAGCTATCTGGTCATAGGCCGACCAGTTACGCAGTCGAAAGACCCAGTAGCTACGCTACTTGCGATAAAAAAGGAAATTGGAGAAGATGACGGGGGGGGATAGACCCTCTGACACTTTAATTTACATGGAGTAAAGTATGAAACATATAAGGATGATATTAGCTTGTGTTTGTGCAGTTATAGTACTGGGCGTAGCTACCACGGGGGCGGTTTCTGCGGAAGTGAAGGCTGGGTCTGAAAAGACTGTTGTTATAACCGTCAATATTAATAAGGCTGATGCCAAGGAGCTGGCTGCAGTATTACATAATGTTGGTGAAGCCAAGGCTGAGGCGATTGTCAAGTACCGTGATGAGCACGGGTCGTTTTCGAGTAAAGAACAGTTGTCAAATGTAAAAGGTATTGGTGCGAGTACCGTTAAGAAAAATGCAGCACTAATAACCTTGTAATACCTAAGTATCGCTAACAAAATGGCCACCTTTTGTGTGGTCATTTTGTTATTAATACTTTTATATGCGGTTAATAGTGAGTCTACATGGGTAAGCACCATAGCAATACTGTCTCGGGTTTTAATACTGTCTCGATAATCGTCGACATTGTGTTAATGATTTTCACTGGATATTTTAGCTATTACCTACGTTTTGGTGAATTGAACTTACCGCCGTATTACCACCTGTTTATTTTTTCGGCGAGTTTGATGACCGGGATGACCTTCACTGTCGCAAACGCCTACCCTCAAGCGGGTTCAACGTTTAAGAGCATATTCTTCTATTTCTTTAGCCGCGTTATTCTAGGCTTTAGCATTTTTATGCTATTGGTGGTCTTCCTCAAGGTTACCCAGCTGTATTCACGACTCTGGTTGGGTTGGTGGATCACCCTGGCAATATCCGTTTTGTTCTTTTTCCATGCGGGCTATTACTGGCTGATAGCAGCACTACAGGCCAGAGGGAGGATGCAGAGTAAAGTTTTGATTATCTATAGCGGCGAACAGGGCTGCGCCACTTTGAAAAACTTGGAGACGCCAGGTTAT
>JBFHDT010000051.1:0-9719 GCA_041584575.1 Porticoccaceae bacterium | reverse complement strand
CACGCGCTTTGCCAGCCAGTGCCAGCGGCACAAAGTGAGCACTTTCAAGAAAAATGGACTTTGTGGCTGTGCTGACGCCACTTTCTTTGCCACCCATAATACCCGCTATAGCGAGCGGCCCGTTTTTATCGGCAATCAGTAGTGTTTCCGCTTTCAGCTCAACCTGTGCATCGTCAAGCAAGGTGAGCTTTTCACCGTCTTTTGCAAAACGCACATCAATATCACCCACCAAAGTATCGAGATCAAAAGCATGCAGGGGCTGGCCAAGTTCGAGCATTACGTAGTTGCCAACATCAACTACTGGGTCGATGGAGCGAATACCACTGCGGCGCAGTTTTTCCTGCATCCATAGCGGTGTTGGCTGAGTCATATCTACATCACTAATTACTCGGCCCGTGTAGTGAGAGCAGGCAGTTGAGGCAGAAATTTTAATAGACAAGCTCTGCTCATTACTCGCAACCGCCGCCGTTGTTTTGACAAATGTAGGGGTCAGTTTATTCAGCACGCCGACTTCCCGCGCCAAACCCTGAATGCTGAGACAATCCCCACGATTGGGGGTTAAATCGACCTCGATAATATTGTCATCAAGACCATAAAATTCGATGAGCGACTGCCCCAGTGGCGCACAGCTGGGCAGCTCTATAATGCCACTACGGTCTTCATTCAAACCCAGCTCATCGCCCCCACAAAGCATGCCAAAGGAGTCGACGTCGCGCAGCTTGGCCTGGCCAATTTTCAAACCACCAGGCAGCATCGCACCAACCTTAGCAAAAGCCGTTACCAAGCCCGCACGAGCATTGGGCGCACCGCAAACCACTTGTATGTCGGTGTTAGCACCGTAATTGACCTGGCAAACTTGCAGCTTGTCAGCTTTAGGGTGGGCGGCGACGGATTCTATGCGGGCCACCACAACACCTTCAAAGCTTGCAGCGGCTTCAACACCATCGACCTCAAGACCGGCCATAGTCAGCTGGGCGATAAGCTCATCGCAGTTTAGGTCGGGGTTAGCCAGCTCGCGCAGCCAGGATTCACTAAATTTCATCGCAATTTTTCTCGAATTTACTTAAATAAGTATCTATAACTATTTGAAACTAAAATTGTTTTAAGAACCTCAAGTCGTTCTCAAAGAAGAGGCGCAAATCATTCACTCCGTAGCGCAACATAGCCAGGCGCTCAACACCCATGCCAAAAGCAAAACCGCTGTACTGATCGGGGTCGATACCACTGTGAGTGAAGACATTGGGGTGCACCATGCCGCAGCCCATAATCTCCAACCAACCAGTGTTCTTACAAACACGGCACCCTTTACCCTTACAGTTGGTACACTGAATATCGACCTCTGCAGAAGGCTCGGTAAAGGGAAAATAAGAGGGGCGGAAGCGAACCGCCAGATCTGCCTCAAAAAAGGCTTTCAAAAATTGATCGACCGTACCCTTCAAATCGGCAAAGCTAACATTTTCATCAACCACCAAGCCTTCGACCTGGTGGAACATTGGCGTGTGGGTCAAATCGGAATCACAACGGTAGACACGGCCCGGACAGATAATACGAATCGGGGGCTTTTGTCTCTCCATAGTGCGCACCTGTACCGGAGAGGTGTGGGTACGCAGCACGGTAGTAGGGTCTATATAAAAAGTATCGTGCATCGCTCGCGCGGGGTGGTGAGCAGGAATATTCAGCGCTTCAAAGTTGTGGTAATCGTCTTCAATCTCCGGCCCCTCCTCCACCTGATAACCTACTGCAGTGAAAAACTCTTCGATGCGGGCCATGGTCTGTGTGACTGGGTGCAGGCTACCCACTTCACTTTTACGTCCCGGCAGGGTGACGTCAATGCGCTCACTGTCGAGTTGCGCTTGTAGCAGTGCTGCTTCAAGTACTTGCCGGCGAGTATTGATGCTATTTTGCAGGGCAACTTTGACTTCGTTAATCACCGCCCCGGCTTTGGGTCGCTCTTCAGCCGAGAGCTTGCCAAGGGTTTTCAGCATACCGGTAATTTTGCCCTTCTTGCCTAAATACTCGACACGAAGCTGATCTAAGTCTGCAACTGTTTCAGCCGCTTTTATCGATAGCTCTGCCTCGTTGGCCAAGGTGTGAAGATTGTCCATGATTTATCCTTAAGCTGAGTGCTTAACTTTACTCAGCTTATTTTTATAGATTAGGGCTTAAAGTTAATTGTAACGGTGGTGCTAAGCAAAAAGGGAAAGAGCGTTGGCCCTTTCCCTTTTTGTGATCGAAAACAGTTTCCGGCCAGGCCGGAACGCTATCGTCTAAGCCAAAGCAGCTTTGGCCTGATTAACAATTTGCGCAAACGCGGGTTTGTCATGAATCGCCAGGTCTGATAGCACTTTACGATCGAGTGTAATTCCTGCCTTTTTAAGACCGGCAATGAATTGACTGTAACGCATGCCTTCTACGCGAGTCTGAGCATTGATACGGGCAATCCATAGCGAACGAAACGTACGCTTCTTAACGCGACGGTCGCGATAAGCGTACTGGCCAGCTTTAGTAACAGCCTGGGTCGCAACGCGATAAACACGGCTACGAGCACCGTAGTAGCCTTTCGCTTGCTTGAGAACTTTCTTGTGACGGCGGTGTGCAGTTACACCTCGTTTTACTCGGGGCATCTTTTATCCTCCTGTCTGATTAAGTACGTAGCATACGGTCAACGGCTGGCACATCAGCAGCTTGTAAGGTGCTGGTGCCCCGCAATTGACGCTTACGCTTCGTCGTCATCTTGGTGAGAATATGGCTTTTATTAGCATGTTTATGCTTATAGCCTGAACTGGTTTTTTTAAACCGTTTTGCCGCACCACTGTGCGTCTTTGCTTTTGGCATTAGATTACTCCTCAATGGAGGTTAAATAAAAGAAAAAGACTGCCGGTTAGCCTGCCAAAAGGCTAATTGCGATCAGTTAAGAAGCGCCGAATAAATCAGCGCTTACTCAAGACTTTTTCTTGCTTTTGGGAGCGATGACCATCGTCAACTGCCGGCCTTCCATTTTTGGAAATTGCTCGACATTCCCCAATTCTTCCAGGTCTGATTCGATGCGTTTTAGCATCTCCATACCTAGTTCCTGATGGGCCATTTCACGTCCGCGAAAACGCAGCGTGATTTTTGCCTTGTCGCCATTCTCAAGAAAACGCACCAAGTTGCGCATTTTAATATCGTAATCGCCGGAATCGGTGCCCGGACGAAATTTCATTTCTTTAATTTGTGTCTGTTTTTGCTTTTTACGCTGAGCGGCCTGTTGCTTCTTGGCCTCAAACACATGCTTGCCGTAATCCATGAGTTTACAGACTGGAGGTTGGCCATCTGGCGCAATTTCGACCAGATCGAGGGACTTCTCAGTCGCCAAGCCTTTGGCTTCCTCCAAACTAACCACACCTATTTGTTCGCCTTCCGCACCCACTAAACGCACTTGCTGCGCTTCAATTTCATCATTCAGTTTGGAACGCTTACTCGAGCTCTTGGCGTAACTTTTCTTAATAGTGTTTCTCCACTTTTCGCTGACTAGCTAAACAGTCGCTTTATGTATGACGCTTATTTGATTCAATCCACACGACCTCGACGCTGCACATCATCATTGAGCAGATCGGCAAAGGCATCGATTGCCAGGCTACCAAGGTCTTTGCCATCACGGGTACGCACCGCCACGGTCTGCGTTTCGACCTCTTTATCACCGACAACCAGTAGATAAGGGGTTCGCTGCATACTGTGCTCGCGGATTTTAAAACCGATCTTTTCATTTCTCAAGTCATTTATCACCCGGTATCCCTTGTTATTCAGGGTTTCGGTCACTAAACGCGCATAATCGGCCTGTTTGTCGGTAATATTCATTACCACGGCTTGTTCGGGTGCCAACCAGGCTGGGAAGGCGCCTTCGTATTGCTCTATCAAGATACCGATAAAACGCTCGAAGGAGCCGAGTACCGCGCGGTGCAACATCACCGGAGTCTGTCGCGAACCATCTTCAGCGACATACTGGGCATCAAGGCGGCCCGGCATAGAAAAATCGACTTGAATGGTACCCAACTGCCAAACGCGGCCAATACAGTCTTTCAGTGAAAACTCGATTTTCGGCCCATAAAAAGCACCTTCACCGGGCAGTAGTTCCCAAGGTAGGTCTTTGGCATCGAGAGCATCGGCCAGGGCTTTTTCAGCCTTATCCCAAACGTCATCAGCACCGACACGTTTTTCAGGTCGCGTCGAGAGACGATAAATCACCTCACTAAAGCCGAAATCGGCATAAACACTGTGCAGGAAGTCGATGAAGTCAGATACTTCCGACTGTACTTGCTCGTCGGTACAAAAAATGTGGGCATCGTCCTGAGTGAACCCCCTCACCCGCATAATGCCGTGTAGAGAACCCGATGGCTCGTTGCGGTGGCAGGAGCCGAACTCGGCAAGACGCAGGGGTAGGTCACGGTAGCTCTTCAAACCCTGATTGTAGACCTGAACGTGGCAGGGGCAATTCATTGGCTTGACGGCGAAGTCGCGTTCATCAATATGCAGCGCAAACATGTCATCGCCAAATTTATCGGCGTGCCCTGAGCGCTCCCACAAAGAGTAATCGACTAATTGCGGGGTTCGAATCTCGCTATAACCAGCAGCACGCTGAGCACTACGCATGTATTCTTCAATCTGGGTATAAAGCGTCCAACCACGAGGGTGCCAAAATACCATGCCGGGTGCTTCTTCCTGAATATGAAAAAAATCCAGCTTCTTGGCAATTTTACGGTGATCGCGCTTTTCAGCTTCTTCTATGCGGTGCAAATAGGCCTTAAGATCTTTCTTGCTGGCCCAGGCGGTGCCGTAAATACGCTGTAACATTTCATTATTTGAGTCACCGCGCCAATAGGCACCAGCCACCTTAGTCAGCTTAAAGGCTTTAATTTTACTGGTATTTGGAACGTGGGGACCGCGGCAAAGGTCGGTAAAGTCACCCTGACTGTAGAGTGAGAGATCTTCTTCACTGGGAATAGATTCAATAATCGCCGCTTTATAGTCTTCGCCGAGACCACGGAAGAAATCGACTGCACTATCACGGCTTTTTACCTCTCGCGATACCTCGAGGCTAGCCGAGCTCAGCTCTTTCATCTTTTTCTCGATGGCTAACAAGTCTTCCGGGGTAAAGGGCCGCTCGTAGGCGAAATCGTAATAAAAACCATCATCAATAACCGGGCCGATGGTGACCTGAGCTTCGGGGTAAAGAGTTTTAACCGCCTGAGCCATCAAGTGAGCACAGGAATGACGAATAACCTCAAGGCCTTCTTCATCCCTCTCGGTGATGATAGCCACGTCGGAATCGTGCTCAATCAAAAAGGACGTGTCGACAACAAAGCCGTTGACCTTGCCAGCAAGGGCAGCTTTAGCTAAACCAGGACCAATATCGAGAGCAACATCATGAAGGGTAACGGCGGCATCAAAACTACGTTGACTACCATCAGGGAGGGTAATGAGCGGCATCTTACTTTTCCTTAATCTCAGTGGTGACCCCTACTAAAGGCCACTTGCTTACGTCAAATACAAGATAACAACTTAACAAACATCAAGGCCCTAAGATGACCCTGAAGAATAACTTTAAAGGATGTTGCTACCAAAAGATTGGTAGGCACGAGTGGATTCGAACCACCGACCCCCACCATGTCAAGGTGGTGCTCTAACCAACTGAGCTACGTGCCTGCTACGAAGGGCGCACAATGTAGCAGCGAGCTTCGCAATTTACAAGGCGTGTTTACTACTTTTCATTCATTTATTGATATTTTCAGTCTATAAAACAGGGCTCTTTGCCTATCCAGCACCACAAGCGCCTTTATGATCTTTACTTAACACCAAGGCGACAGCCCAACTCCAACAAGCCATGACCAATGCGACCATCAGCCAGGCGAAATTCGAAGGCTCCCTCGTTCAGCACATAGGCATCAAAGGGCCAATGCACCACAGCCTGACGGATACAGTCAATATCATAGCGTCTCCCCTGGCCGTCAACTGCTGTCACACTCGCTGAAAGCGCCCTGCCCTCGTCGTTCAAGTTGATTGTAAAGTCTTCAAGACTTAAGGTTTCAATAGCCCCATTGACATAGGCCCAACACAAATCGGCAGAACCGCCACCTTCAAAATAAATACGTAAAAGACCCAGCGCCGTGCCGTCCTCAAAGACCGGCCAGGCCAGTTCGTGATGAGTAAAGGCGGCCCAATTTCTGACTCCAATAGAGTGATCCCGATTACCGACACCATCGATCTGCCAGTCGTTGTCACGCAATTTCATTGTGCCCGTTATTTTACCCGCCTGTTCAAGGTGGAAACTGGTGGCCGCGTTAAGCTGTAAACCCTCCATCGAATCATGGGGTGGCATAAGCGCTTCCCAGCACAGATCAAAACTCAAAGGGGTTAACTCATCGGCAAAGCTAAGCGAATAGCTTTTCAGCATTTCATTTGCGCGATACGCCACCCCGCCGAGAGAAATACCCGTGTCGATATCGCCTTCCGGCAGGGGCAAGTTATGCCAGGCGCGGTTATAGACTTCACGGCCATCGGCCACCACCAGCACGGCCATATTGGCAACACCTTTATTGGGGTAAAGCCCCATGCGTGTAAACATGCCGACACGGTTTTGAGGGTCATAAAAATTGAAGTACCAGCTCTCACCCCACAGCTGGTCATGAGTATCGGGCTGATGGCGCTTGTCGTCACTGGCTTGAATCATTCTTGCTTATCCCTTTTATTGTATTTTTGTTATTTTTATCACTACCTTCAGTCCACCCTCAAAAGACATAGGGGTTAGCTTACCTCTTTAATGTAAAACGTTTTTGCAGGTATTCTCTAGCGACCTGATCAATACCCAGCTCTTCACGCATAAAGTTATCCAGGCTGCCTGACTTCTCGCGCATTACCTGCCAGGCAGTGGCCAGATATTTGGTCCGCGCATCGAGAATGGGCACGACGATGCTCTCATCGACAGAGAGACCCTCTGAGTTAAAAAACTGCTCAAACTTACCGATGGCCAGGGCTTTGTCAGCATAAGCGTCTGACGACAGAAGGTAATCCTGCTCGATCTGCTCCTCTTTAACACCCAGCGCACTGAGCAACAGAGCCGAAGCAATACCCGCCCTGTCTTTACCAAAGGAGCACATTACAAGAATGCCGCCCTCACTTTCCATCATGTGATCGAACATTTTTCGATAACCGGGCACCTCTTCTTCGGTCAACTCGCGGTAGCGATCACCCATGATTTTTTCTGCACCCTCGGGGTTCAAGCCCTCTTTCATCAGCATGTCCCATAGGTTCTCAACACTCGCCACCAACATACCGAGCTCGACAACCTCAATGCTATTGCCAACCTGCAGGTCATTTTTAAGGCGCTCCATCGGGCTACGGAAATCATAGATGGTACTAATACCAAGAGACTCAAACTTCGCCAAATCCTCATCACCAGTCAAGTGTAAAAAGCCAGAACGATAAAGATAATTTTCTTTTGTTCTACGCGCATTGTCAGTGTCATATCCGCCCATGTGGCGAAGATTCATGGTTTTTCCAAGAGGCACAAAACGTGTCATAAAATCAACTTTCCCTTAATTGTTAATGTCAAAAAGCGCAATAAAACCTGTCGTTACATTCTTAACGTTTCAACTTATAGGAGCAGCTAATATAACTAGCAATGATAAGTGCATTTATTTCCCGCTATAGACAGAAGAAAATTGTGCTTCGCCCTATTCTCAGCGTGAATACAATAAATATCAGCTTTCCCTTGACCCCGCCACGACCATTCGGTTTATTATACAAGCATAGCTTTAAATTATATAAAGAATAACAAAAAGACATGGAATGATCGGTCTAGAATCAATACCCACAACACAAAAGGAAAAGCCCGTGATAAAAGATAATGACATGTACTTCCACACACCAACTTCTGACCATTACAGCTGGGCAGAGACTAATTATTTCGGATTTTATATCGCGGAAGAAAATATTTTAGTTGGCGTATACGCCCAGCCCCGCGCGAACCTCGGCTCGGTACTGTCGAGCATACATATAACCAATGGTTTTTCTAACACCCCACACGAAGTTTTGTACGATAACTGCCATGTGTTCCTGCCTATGCCCAAAGGCAATCTCGACGACTATGAGCTGGAAAATGGCCTCAAGATAAAATGTACTAAGCCCGTCATGGATTATCACATCCGTTACGATGGTGACGAAGGTGTCAGCCTGGATGTCAAATATGAAGGTCTGATGCCCCCTTACGACATTCACGACCCCGATATGGACCCACTGGCAAGCGCAGACCAAGCTGGAGATGTTGTTAGCCAACACGCCTATGCGGGACACTGGGACCAAAGTGGCCGTGTTACAGGTTCATTAACCATCAATGACAAAACTTACAATGTGGACTGTGTCGCCAGCATGGACCACAGCTGGGGCCTGCGCGATGAAAAGCAGCTGAAGAACTTTTGCTGGATGAACGCCAATTTTGAAAACGATATGAGTATCCATTGCATCTATCTAGTTGACCCAAAGAACCTCAGCACTTTTCCCTCTATTATCCACGGTTATGTTCGCGAAGGTGACCAAGTCTATGGTCTAAAACGCGGCACCGGCAAATTACGTCGTAACGGCTACCTGCATCAGTTTTTCGAGCTCGAAGTCGAAGATGTACGCGGCAAAGTACACCAGTTTACCGGCACGCCAATGACATCAAATCCCTGGATGGCATGGCCTCTCATGTATTTAGTTCAGTCACTGTGTCGCTGGGATATGCAGGGTGTTATCGGCTGGGGGGAAGTGCAGGATCTTTGCAAAGAAACCGTCAACGACAAGCTGAAGTAAACGCCACTCTCGCCCCTGTACTAACTGCTGGGGCGAGCCACTCTACGAGACACGCACACTAAAATAATCAACGGGAAAACCCTGTGTCATGAGCCCAGAAATAGAACAGTTTTTATCCGGTATGAAAAAAACCATTGAAGACGTTGTCATGCCTAACCTGACCGACCGCTTTGCCCAGGAGCAAGCGGGTATCGTCGCTGCCTCCCTCGGCTTTCTAGGCCTTATTCAAGATAAAGCCTTCCATTACGAACTATTAGAAAACCAGGAATACAAGCGCGTATTGACAGACATTAACGAGCTACTCAACAACACTTTTTCGGCCCCCGCATCGATTATCGAAACAACGACCAAAGTCACAGATCATTTTGATACAGATAAAGTCGACGACCCGACGCACTTGCGCCCCTATAAATTTATTCGTGGCAGCAACGAAGTAATGAAAGAGTTAGTCTGCGAATTTATTCAACAGCAACCAGAAATGCCCGCCGAACTGCGCACGGCTTTTGAAGCACTAATGAAGCCATTCTTTAAATCTATTGAATTGCGAGAACGCTCCTGGGTGAAGAGCTTGGGTTTTGACCCGGAGGCCGAGTACCAGACTGATATTGCCGACCTGCTTTATAAAGATGGTTTCCTTAATATCGACAAACCCTAGCTAATTACACGGTATAAAACCCCAAATAAGTCATAAATTCTGAGCCAAGTTCATGCGTGAATATTACACCCCGACGTTAAAAAACAGAGCACAACCAGACGACGACTGGATACAAAGTATTCGCCAGCAATATCCAACTGAGAATACTCTCGACGAAGTACTGACAAAAAAACTATTCAACCGCACTAAAACGGCAGAGCACAAAACTGATTTCAGTGACCTGGAAACCCGGCTGGTG
>JBFHDT010000050.1:0-9748 GCA_041584575.1 Porticoccaceae bacterium | reverse complement strand
TCTGATCAACGTCTTTATCCAGCTCTTGATTTTCCTTTGGTAGCTCACTCATTTTCAGACCTCAATTTCCGTCGCCGGTAACCATTGCGCATATTACAAATCGTGCTATAAAGATGCAAAAATCACACCAAAACCAATAATGCTTTATAAACAAAGGGTTAATAAAAACAACTGCTTAACCACCAAATGAAGTGTAAAGAAACCTGACACCAAAACTCAACCCATCACCTGAAAACCAGAGAATACCACTCGTTCAGTCAAGGCTATAAGCGCCACAAAGTAACACCCTCATCTTGACAGGCTTGTCGATCTAGCACCGATTTGATGTCCATCAACAAGGCGCCCTCACCCATAATCCCTTTATATTCAAAAAGCTGCAACTGCTGATAAAACTGATGGGCGACAGCCAATACCACAGCATCGGCTTCGGGCAACTGCTCCCAGTCCACCAGATTAACGCCATATTCTTCCAGAGCTTCGCCGCTATCGGCCAGAGGATCATGAACAGACACATCGCAACAATATGTTTGCAGCTCGTGGATAATATCGATGACCCGTGAGTTTCTCAGGTCTGGGCAATCCTCTTTGAAAGTCAGGCCCAAAACGATGACTTTCGCACCATTGACTTTGCGGTTGTTTTTTATCAGGCCTTTAACTGTTTGCTCGGCAATGTATTTTCCCATGCCATCATTGATTTGACGACCGGCGAGGATAACCTGGGGATGATGGCCTGCCGCCTCAGCCTTGTAAGTCAGGTAATAGGGGTCGACGCCAATACAGTGCCCACCAACTAATCCCGGGCGAAATGGCAGGAAATTCCACTTACTACCAGCGGCCTCAAGAACATCAAGAGTGTCGATGTTGAGTTTGTGAAATATCAGCGCGAGCTCGTTCATCAAGGCTATATTTAAATCACGTTGCGTATTTTCAATAACCTTAGCGGCTTCGCCAACCTTAAGACTCGCCGCACGGTGAACTCCAGCATCAACCACTCGTTCATAGAGGCTGGCAACTTTATCGAGGGTTTGCGGGGTGTCGCCGGCAACCACTTTTACAATGGTCTCAAGACGATTTATTTTGTCACCTGGGTTAATTCGCTCTGGCGAGTAACCGACAAAAAAGCCGTCCTGCTCAGGCAGCCGATTAATATCTGGCCCGCCGAGCCACCTTAGCCCCGATTGTTCTTCAAGAATGGGTATGCAAACTTCTTCTGTGCATCCGGGGTAAACCGTCGATTCAAAGATGACAATTGCCCCTGGTGTAAGGTTGGCCCCGACAGTACGAGATGCCCCTTCCAACGGCCTTAAATCAGGCCTCCGCGCTTCATCTATTGGCGTTGGCACTGCCACAATAATCGCCTCGGCTTCCGCCAAACGAGCGGGGTCACTGGTAAATTCTAACTGTGCGGCAGCTTGCAGCTCCTCCTCACCCACCTCACCGCTGGGGTCTATGCCCTGGCGATAATTTTCTAGTTTGCGCTGGTCGAGATCAAAGCCAATCGTTGCAACCTGCTTGCCAAACGCAACAGCCAAAGGCAAGCCCACATAACCCAAGCCAACTACCGCAATTTTTTCCACCAATTTTCCTGAATTCAAATCTCGATCTTCCTTTATTGAAGCGGTTCACCAACTTAGCAGTCATTATACCGACTCTCACCGAAGGCTAACACCAACAGATTGGCAAAAAGGAGGTTCGTGGTGAGTCATGTCAAGTGTCTTTAACTTGTACTCACTACCCGGGCTGTTAAGCTCGCTCTGTATTGCTTGAGCCTAAAGGATCTACTCTTGAATATCGGATTTATAAGCTACCTTGTTGCCTTTGTCGCTTATTTTGCACTATTGGTTTTGCTGGTGTTTTCCTGGCGTGGACGCCAG
Source organism: Porticoccaceae bacterium (assembly GCA_041584575.1). GTDB lineage: Bacteria > Pseudomonadota > Gammaproteobacteria > Pseudomonadales > Porticoccaceae > Reddybacter. The sequence goes on along the minus strand of JBFHDT010000050.1, from coordinate 7,874 downwards.
TTTGGTACACTGGTCATTCTCGCCACTGCCTGCACCGCAGCCTGGGCAGCCACTTCTGCAGTATCAGCGCTAACGACAATAGAGGTTTCACCCATGCTGGTTCAGGCTTTTGAACTGGCAAAAAACAGCAGTTGGTGCTTCTTTCTGCTTAAAACAGTTAACCATTACGACACTGAAAGCCCCGCCCTCGACTCAACGACATTACAAACATCAAACTGGAAAAACCTCTTCCTCGCGGGCTTCTCACTGGCCATTATTCTGTTGTTTATAGTACCGCTGATAACTGCTTACACAACCTTGCCGTTATCAATTTCTCGGGACGGCTCGTTGCTCGTATGGATAAGCATCGCCATCGCGGGAATGTTGCTGGTCGAGCAAATTTTTCGTTTTAGCGAACAGGGTGACCGTTGGGCCATCAAATACCTGTGCTTAGGTATAGCAGGCATATTCGCCTATGATTTTTTCCTCTACTCAGAGGCTTTACTTTTTAAACAGGTTAACCCTAATTTGTGGACTGCACGTGGCTTCGTAAATAGCCTAGCCGTACCTTTGATTGCAATATCCATTGCACGCAACCCCAAATGGGAACTAGGTATTCATGTTTCCCGAGATGTGGTATTTCACTCAATTACAGTGATAGGTGCGGGTATTTATTTACTGGCCATGGCCACAGCTGGGTATTTTATTCGCTACTATGGCGGTACTTGGGGCGGCACAGCGCAAATCGTTTTTTTTGTCGGCAGCGGCGTTTTGTTAATTGTTCTTATGTTCTCCGGAAATATTCGAGCACAAACCAGAGTTCTACTGAGCAAACATTTTTTTAGCTACCGCTACGATTATCGGGAAGAGTGGTTAAAATTTACCCGCACACTCGCGGCTAGCGAAACCACTGTTCCCGAACGCATTATCCGCGCTATCTCCAGTTTGGTCAGCAGTGAAGGTGGCATTCTCTGGGCTAGGCAAGAGAATGGTGCTTTCGCTGTACTCGCTAATTGGAATATGCCCGAACCCGACTTCACTCAGAGCACAGGGCTCGAATCAATGGCAACCTTTGCGGAAACCAATGCCTGGATTATCGACATTGAAGAGTTTCGACAAGACCCTACGCTCTACTCAGGACTGGTTCTACCACCCTGGCTCACCGCCATGGAGGGAGCCTGGCTCGTCATCCCTCTCTACTTTAATGCACAGTTCTGTGGTTTTGCCCTGATTAAACACTCTGAAATACACAAATCTCTGAACTGGGAGGACAGGGATTTGTTAAAAACAGCGGGGCTGCAGGCCGCAAGCCATCTCGCACAATATCAAAGCGACCAAGCCCTACTTAAAACCCGGCAGTTCGATGCCTTTAACCGCCTCTCTGCCTACATCGTCCACGATTTAAAAAATATTCTAGCGCAACAGTCGCTTATTATATCCAATGCTGAAAAACATAAACATAAGCCCGCCTTTGTTGATGATGTGATTTTAACTATTCAAAACTCAGTTACTCGCATGACTGGTTTAATGGAGCAAATGCGAAGTGGGCTGAGAGGAAGCCAACCTACTAATATTGACTTGGCGCAACTTTTGGGAAAGGTTGTCAGCAACCACTCCTCACAATTACCAGCGCCTATGCTCGAGATTCGCACACAGGTTGTTAGCGTTTTTGCCGACTGGGAACAGCTTTCCACTGTATTTTCCCATATCATACAAAACGCACAAGAAGCGACGGAAAATACCGGGCATGTCACCGTTCGTCTTTTCGAGCAGTCTGGACAGACCATCGTCGAAGTCGAGGATAACGGTTGTGGCATGGATAGAGAGTTCGCCAATAATCGCTTATTTAAACCCTTTGATTCAACCAAAGGCTTAACAGGGATGGGTATCGGCGCCTTTGAAAGCCGGGAATATATTCGTAGCGTGGGCGGTGATATTAACGTAGATAGCACCCCCGGCAAGGGCTCATTGTTCCGCATCCTCCTACCTTGCCTGGAAAGCGACTAGTAGACACAAGGAAAATTTACTTTGAACGGAACCAATAAAGCTTTATTAGTGGTGGAAGACGACCCTGGCTTGCAAAGCCAAATGCGCTGGTGCTTCGATGATTATGAAGTCACTATTAGCGGCGACAAAACAGATGCCATCAATCAATTCAGGCGCCATCAACCCGGTGTCGTGCTACTTGACCTAGGGCTACCCCCAGACCCCGGGGGTGTCACCGAAGGCTTGGCCACTCTGGAGCAAATACTCTCAATGGCACCCACAACAAAAATCATTATTGTCACCGGCGACAATGACCGCGCCAATGCGGTAAAAGCAATAGGGAGCGGCGCCTACGATTTTTACCAGAAACCTGTCGACCCCGAAATACTTGGACTTGTTGTTGACCGCGCCTATCGGGTAAACATCCTGGAGCAGGAAAACCAAAAACTGCTATCTGCTCAACAAACCATGCCCCTTGAAGGCGTCATAGGCGCAAGCCCACAGCTACTCAAGGTCTGCCGAACCATTGAAAAAATTGCCCCGTCCGACATCACCACCTTGTTGCTGGGTGCCAGTGGTACCGGCAAGGAGTTATTTGCTCAAGCACTGCACAATCTAAGTCCTCGCGCAGATGAGAAGATTGTTGCTATTAATTGTGCGGCCATTCCCGATAACCTTCTAGAAAGCGAGTTGTTTGGTTATGAAAAAGGTGCCTTTACTGGTGCTGCCAAGCAAACTCCAGGGAAAATTGAACTCGCCAATGGCGGCACCCTGTTCCTCGATGAGATCGGTGATTTACCTTTTGAGCTACAAGCTAAGCTCCTACGATTTCTGCAGGAACGTGTGATCGAGCGTGTTGGAGGTAGAGTTGAAATACCCGTCGATGTACGCATCATCTGTGCGACACACCAAAACTTGAAACAACATATTGATGAGGGTCGGTTTCGGGAGGATCTCTACTATCGTATCAGCGAGATAAGCATTGACATCCCGCCGCTCAAAGACCGTGAAGGCGACCCACTAATTCTCGCCAAAGCTTTTCTCGACAGGTTTAATAGCGAGTTCAAAAAAGCCATTCGTGGCTTTGACAAAGATGCCATAAGCGCTATCGAAAGCTATGATTGGCCGGGTAATGTCCGCGAAATTGAAAGCAAACTGAAACGTGCAGTGATTATGACAGAGGGCAGTCAAATCACCCTCGGCGATCTACAGCTAACGCGATCTCATGAAGAAGCTCTACCCCTCAACCTCAAGCTAGTAAGAGAAGATGCCGAGCGCAAGGCTATTCAAAGAGCTCTCAGCCACACTGATAATAATGTTTCCGAAACGGCGAAAGCCCTCGGCATCACTCGCCCTACGCTTTACGGTTTATTTGAGAAATACGGACTTAATTCTAAGTAAACTGCTCGTAACTATAAGAGACTAAATAAAAATAAGAAAAGCTTAGCGAGAGCCTTTTTTAAACAAAACAACCTCAATGGTCTGTATTAAGGTGTAGGCATCTAGGAAAAGACCATGATTTTTAACATAATACAAATCATATTGAAGCTTAGACATTGAGTCTTCAGCCGATGCACCATAGGGGTAGCACAACTGGGCCCAGCCTGTGATTCCCGGACACACCCCATGCCGCTCCTTATAAAGAGGATTGGCTTGACACAACTCTTTAACAAACTCTGGGCGCTCTGGCCTGGGGCCAACTAAGCTCATTTCTCCCACCAGCACATTCCACAATTGCGGTAATTCATCAAGCCTATACTTGCGAATAAAGGATCCAACGCGTGTTATTCTAGGATCTTCTTTCTGAGCCCAACGTGCTACACCATCCGCCTCAGCATCCGTTTTCATACTTCGAAATTTGTGTACATTAAAGCACTGCCCGTTGCGACCTACCCGTTGCTGATTATAAAAAACTGGGCCCTTGCCCCCCCCTTCCAACAATATAGCCAAAGCCGTGAGTAACATAAAAGGTGCACTAAGCACAAGAAGGCAGATGCTGACCATAATATCGAAACTACGCTTAACACTGGAACGAATAAAGTTTCGTTTAAACCCACCTGCATTAATGAGCCAGCTCGGCTGAACAAGATGGAGCTGTATCAAAGCACTCTCTCGCTCAAAAAAATCAAGGCTGTCGGTAATATCGAGTCCGCTCATACGGCAATTTAACAGGTCATCTGTAGGTAGACTCTGGCGCCGATCATCAAGGGCCAAAACTATCTCATCAATATCATTTGCGATGGCATAGGCGCACAGACTTCCTTCAAACGTTAGGACGCGACTTTGATCGACCTGAGAAAGTTGGCCGGCTTCCGATTCAACAAAGCCGACTAGATGAAAGCCTCGCATATCTGCTTTGCGACGTAACCTGTCAATAAAAAGAGCATTTTTCCCGGTACCCACGACCAAAACCCGCCGCAACAAGACTCGGCCATCGACAAATTTATAGAATAGTACACGGACAAGGGCCAAGCTGGATACCGAGGCAAGAGCGCTTATCTCGAGCAAGCCATTGCCAGCCGAAAGTAAAGGGAGAAGCTGGTAGAGTATTGTCATCGCAATAGCAGCAAAGAACAGTGCTGCTATCAACCGCACTACCAGACCGGACAATTTCTCTCTTTGACGAGTATCGTATAGACCCATCGCCACCATAAAGAACACAAAAACGACAGACATCAAAGCAATTTTAGCCGTAACCTCCAGAGTCGATTGTGTGGCAACTTCGGTATTAACGGCCATAAAGTAGTTATATATCACGACACTAGTTGAAAAGATAACCGCGAGCTCAGACAATGCCAACAATAGGAACTGCGCATGAACATAATGGCCAAATAGGCGAAATTTACCCGTTATGCCACGTGCACGGGGAACACGAAAACCACCTTCCCTCTTCGAACCTACTGATTTGTCCTTGAAACTGGTTCTGGTAACTAACCCAGTATTCAGCTTTTCCATTTGCTTCACCCTATTATCCACTCGCATTTTTTGCACTTGCTCGATATAAAAACCAACTTGTTAACAACAATTGTCTGTTGACTGCCTCAACGATTTGAGGCCTTACGGCTCACCAACAAACTGGGAATAGGATTGTCGTACGGGTGCTTTTTAATACGAACAGGGCAACGATTAGCGGTCGCAATCCCTGATTAGTGGTCACTCTAAACGTCTCGCTCTAACACATGCAAAGGACCCTGTTGCTTGATGTTTAAAGCCCTAACTAGAATAAGGTTTTGAAAACTCATCAAAGCGCCCAAGAAGAGCGCGAAATTATAGGCCAACATCACTCAAAATTCAGCAACGAAAAAGGTATTGAAAGAGCCAGTTCCAGTTATAACCCATAACTGAAATACAGCCATGACATCGAAGTACACTAGTCCGAGTGCTCCGGCGAGAGAATAGCACTATCGATCCAGCTAAATACAGACGCTACTCTGCCTTAAAATCTCTGGAGACACTGGGGTGCGCCTGGCCACCAACCCTCCCCACTCGGTGAAACCCTCCATAGGCAGGGCGCTTTTTCGATTTTTTTCAGAGCACTGGGTTTGCGCTGTATGAGTGGACTCTTTAGCGAGTTGCTGACGTATATAGCTATTCTTAATCACAATAAGCTGAGTATTCATCATAGCAGTAGCCGTCACAGAACGTCGCTCATCGTCATAAGTGAACTCACCAAACAACGCTCCTCGATCTAGCTGTGACACAACCAAATCCTCCTGATCCTGAACAGGCCCCTTCCGAGAAAGACTAATCCCACCCTTTTCAATTGAATAGGCATGCTCGGCCATATCGTTTTGATGGAACAAGACCTCGCCGGGGGACAGCAACAAGGTTTCAAAATCAGCACTAGAAGCAAAGGAACAAAAATGTTGATCCGCTGAAGTAGAGTTACCAAAAGCCCAATTAAAAACCTTATTAAAGGGCGCCACCATTGGTATTAATTTATCGCCAACAGACTCTATCCATTGCTCCTCAGCCATGGCATCAAAACCCAGCCGCCCATAGAGAGAGAAGGTTTCCGCACTAGCGGCACCGAAAACGTGAGTCGCACCAAAGTCGCGCATAACCGCAGTGGTTTTTTTAAACAAGGAAAAAATAACATTACGTTTATGCCGCCACTGCCTATGAATCGCCAGCATACTGCCACTAACAATACAGGGGATAGTGCCAGCTTCTTCAATAGATCTTTCGATCAGGCCACGCGCCTGAGTAAAATCAAAATATTTCTCCGGCGCCAAACCCACAACGGAATCCCTGTTGACCCGAAATGAAGCTATTGCCGTTTCTCCTTCATAGGCAACAACATTGGCAACCCCTGGCAATGCGTCAAAATGATCAACAATACGCCCATCACTCGTCGAACGTTTTTCCGAGAATTTATTTCTCTCCCTTACATAAACGTCATAACGCAGTCTAAAAACATCATCGAGCTCTTTTTCTGTACGGGCGACTTTTAATTTGATCGGCACAAACCCATCCTCAAATAGAAAATTAAGACACATTTAACATGAACGATGCTAAGGAAGGACCTGCCACCGCATATTTGCCCTTACTACCGCATCAATCAAACTGACAGGTATCGAACCGAAAGAGAGCTCAAGTGAAAGAGCTGAGCACTCGCCCTAATACGCTTCCTGCCACTCATTACGACCACTGGTCTGCATAAAGTTGACAGGCGTCCAGATCGTTAGTTCCAGCCTTGTAAGAAAAAAAGGTTTAAATGAGAACATACAGCAAGTTCAGCAGATAGCACTTTTCATCCACTAAAAAGCCAGACATCGTGGGCTAGAGAAGCTCACCGCTAATATTACAATCGACAAGAGCTTCCCCCGTCATACAGCAGGTTCGACAGGTCTGGCCAACGCGCTCATTAATCACTCAAGGATATCTGCTTCATCAAGGTCTCGGCCTTGTCTCTTTCTGGAAACTGCTGTTCGCTTTTCAGCAAACGTTTTAATTCACTGGTGGCACTGCTCTTTTGATCCAGTGCTAGATTAATCAACACCCGGTGATAGCGCATGGAGGTATTATCAGGTGTCTTGCCAAGCGCTCTTGCAATCGCATTTTTCGCCTCATTGGGCTGGCCGTCGGCCAGTAGTGCCATTGCTAGGGTGTCATGAACTGCTGCAGACTCCCCATCAATTTTCACTGCCCGCTGGGCATATTCAACAGCTTGCCTGGCATTGCTATCGCGTAAAAACCAGGCCAGATTATTTAATGCCACCAAATTATTCGACTCATAGCCCAATACTGCTTGATACTGAGCAATGGCCAACGCTGTATCACCCTCTTTAATCTGCATATTGGCCAAAGCTATACGGGCATTAACATCCTCAGGATTGTCATCAATCCAGCGTTGGAACAACCCTTTGGCGCCCTGAGTATCACCACGGCTCAGTTTTTGGCCTGCCAGGCCAAGCATTGTCGAAGTGCTCGGTTGCTGCTGGAAGGCTTTTTCATAAATTGCCAGCACACCCGGCTTATCCCCCTTAAGCCTGGCCCGCTCCAGTTGCAGCGACCATATAACCTGGCTTTGTGGCGCCAGCGTTTCGAGTTTCGCCAGCTGCTCCTCAAAAGTTTGTGTATCTTTCTTCTTAAGGGACAAACGGGCCAGCGCTACTCGAGGTTCAATATATTTGGGTGCAAGCGCAATCGCTTTACGCAAACCCGGCTCCACAAGCTCATGCCGACCGGCACCCTCATAGGCTCTAGACAGGAGGTAGTGCCCGGCAGCAGTATCAGGCTTGAGCTGTAACAATTTCTCAAAAGACAGCTGGGCAGAGTGATAATCCTCTTCCGCCAACTGAGCAAGCCCTGCAACATGCAAGACCTCGGCATTTTCACCCCCTCCATCTAAACCATTCAACACCACCCCTACTTTTTCAGGGCGACCCTTTGCCAGATACAAGCGA
>JBFHDT010000049.1:0-9931 GCA_041584575.1 Porticoccaceae bacterium | reverse complement strand
GGCCTACGGTGGTGCCGGCCTGGGTATGCTCGAAATGGAGCTGTTTACTGAGGGCCTGGCGAATAATGGCATCCCCCTTTTAACCTATGTCGTCGGTTCCGTTATGTCCCTCGGTCCCATCGGTGATCACGGTACCGAAGAGCAGAAACAACGCTATCTACCCGATGCCTGTGCCGGTAAAACACGGTTTTGTTTTGCCATCACTGAGGCGGATGCGGGTACCAATACGATGCAGGCAAAAACCTTTGCGACTAAAACCGCGGACGGCCGCTTTAAACTCAATGGCAATAAAACCTTTATTACCGATTGGGTTGAATCCGACTACGCGCTAGTGGTGACGCGCACCACTAGCCTTGCTGATGCCAACAAAAAAACCGAAGGCTTCACTTTGTTTATTGTCGACACCAAGGCCAAGGGCATAGAGGCGCAGCCGATTCCGGTCAGTGTGGCGTTACCTGAAATGCAGTACCAGGTCTTTTTTGACGATGTCGACCTTGGCCCCGAAGATGTACTGGGTGAAGTGGATAAAGGATTTGAAATCCTGTTTGAATGTCTCAATCCTGAGCGCATTATGGTGGGTGCTATCGGTGCAGGGCTTGGTCGTTTTGCCATGGATAAAGCCGTGGAATACGCCAATGATCGAGTGGTGTTTAATGGCCCCATTGGCGCCTATCAAGCGCTACAGCATCCACTGGCGAAGGCTAAAACCGAAATTGAAATGGCCTCGTTAATGACCCGTAAAGCGGCCTGGCTATTTGATAAAAACGAACACTGTGGCGCTGAAGCCAATATGGCGAAGTGTGCGGCAGCAGAGGCTTCAATTCATGCTGTCGATGCCTCCTTGCAGTGTTTTGGCGGTAATGGTTTTACCAAGGAATATGGCATTTTTGATATTTACCCGATGGTGCGTTTGTTTAAAACAGCACCGTTGAATAACGAAATGGTACTCAACTATATTGGTGAGCACGTGATGGGCTTACCGCGTTCTTATTAATCAGTATTCGCTTTTATTCGTAATAGGCGACTAACCAAGAGATAAATTTTTATGGATTTTTCCCTCAGCGAAGAACAAAACATGATCTATGACTACGGCCAAAGTTTGGTCAAATCTTACGATCGAAAGTACTGGATGGAATGCGCCGACGCAGGGCGCTTCCCCGAAGAAATGTATAAGCAAGTGGCCGCCGACGGTTTCGTTGGCACTATGGTACCCGAAGCCTACGGCGGGGCTGGGTTGGGCTTACTGGAAATGGACCTGTTCCTTGAGGGTTTATCAAACCAGGGTATCCCTCTGTTAAGTCTGGTGATTGGTGCCACCATGTCTATGGCCCCTATTGGCGATCACGGTACTGAAGAGCAAAAGCAAAAATACCTGCCTGATGCGTGTTCTGGTAAAACCCGCTTTTGCTTTGCTATTACCGAATCTGGTGCCGGTACTAATACCATTCAGGCAACGACCATTGCCAAGCAAACCCCCGATGGCCGCTTTAAACTCAGCGGTAATAAAACCTTTATTACCGACTTTGTTGAGTCCGATTACGCCTTAGTTGTAGCTCGCACAACACCTCACACCGAGGTCGAGCGCAAAACTGATGGGTTTACGCTATTCATTGTCGATACCAAAGCTAAGGGCGTTGCCGCTAATAAAATACCGGTAAGCATTCCCATCCCTGAAATACAGTATGAAGTCTTTTTTGACGATGTCGACTTAGGGCCGGAACATGTACTCGGAGAAGTCGGAAAGGGCTTCAATATTCTCTTTGAATCTCTCAACCCCGAACGCGTGCTGGTCGGCTCCATTTGTACCGGTATTGGCCGCTACGCGATGGAGAGAGCGGTAGAATATGCTAACGACCGGGTAGTATTTAATGGCCCTATTGGCGCTTATCAAGCGCTTCAACATCCACTTGCGAAAGCTAAGACAGAAATTGAACTGGCCTCGTTAATGACTCGCAAAGCGGCGTGGTTATTTGACAGGGGTGAGGCCTGTGGCGGTGAATCTAATATGGCCAAATACGCCGCTGCTGAAGCAGCCCTGCATGCTGTCGATGCTTCATTACAGTGTTTTGGCGGCAATGGCTTTACCAAAGAGTACGGTATCTTCGATATCTATCCTATGGTGCGTTTATTCAAAACAGCGCAATTAAATAGTGAAATGATACTTAATTATATTGGTGAATATGTGCTCGGTTTACCGCGCTCCTATTAATAACCTTATAAATAACGCCGCCGTTAACCGCGGCGTTCAATTGGAGCCGGTGCTCCAGATTAGCCTTAAAGAGTGGAGTAAATGATGGACTTTAATCTCAGCGAAGAACAGCAAATGATTTACGAGTACGGTACGAATCTCGCTAAAGATTTCGACCGTAAATATTGGACCGATTGCGCTGAACGCCGCGAATTTCCCACGGCCATGTATCAAAAAGTCGCCGAGGATGGTTTTGTTGGTCTTATGGTACCCGAAGCCTATGGTGGTGCGGGCCTGGGTATGACCGAAATGGTGCTCTTTCAGGAGGGCTTGTCAAATCAGGGTATACCTCTATTAAGCCTGGTTGTTGGTGCCACCATGTCTCTTTCGCCCATTGGTGACCATGGTACTGAAGAGCAAAAACAAAAGTATTTACCCGCTGGTTGCCGTGGCGATATTCGTTTTTGCTTTGCCATTACCGAGCCAACGGCCGGCACCAATACTATGAAAACCAACACCATGATCAGAGAAGCCGGTGATGGTCGCTATAAATTAAATGGTGCCAAAACCTTTATTACAGATGCCGCTGGCTCTGACTACATGCTGGTCGTCAGCCGTAATAAAGCCTTTGACGAGGTTGACCGAAAGACTGACGGGTTTACTCTTTTAATCGTTGATAGAAATGCCCCTGGTGTTTCTGTACAACCGATTGATGTCAGTATTCCCATTCCCGAATGGCAATATCAGGTGTTTTTTGACGATGTTGATATTGGCCCGGAAGATGTCCTCGGTGAAGTGGGCAGGGGTTTTGATATTCTCTTTGAATCACTCAACCCCGAGCGTATTATTCTTGCGGCTGTGGCCAATGGTCTCGGTCGCTATGCCATGGATCGAGCGGTTGAATACGCCAATGACCGTGTGGTCTTTAATGGCCCCATTGGCGCTTACCAGGCCCTGCAGCACCCGCTGGCTAAGGCGAAAACCGAAATTGAAATGTCATCATTAATGACCCTTAAAGCGGCAACTCTATTCGACAAAGGTGAGGCCTGCGGTGCCGAAGCGAACGTGTCCAAGTATTCGGCCGCAGAAGCTGCAATGCATGCCATTGATGCCTCTCTACAGTGTTTTGGTGGCAATGGCTTCACCAAAGAGTATGGAATCTTTGATCTCTACCCGGTAGCACGCTTGCTGAAAACAGCCCCGCTTAACAGTGAAATGGTGCTGAATTATATTGCTCAGCACGTGATGGGTTTGCCGAAGTCCTACTGATTGTTCGTTTGTATCTGTTAAAAAGCCTGGGTGGGAAGCTACTCGGGCTTTTTCTTGAGTTGCTATTTTTAAATGTCTTTCATAACAAAGGTATTGAAGCACCAACTAAACTGGAATATTGCGTTTAAAAATCGCGACTTGTAACCAACTGTTAATATGCATGCTTGTTTTCTTTACCGGAGAAACATCCATTTAAAGTGTTTGATATGCTGAATCTATTCAGTAATTAGTAAAATCAATGGGGTTAGGTTCGATTGCTTTGGCGTAAGGTAAAAGCGACAGACCCGGCCACGGGAAAGAAACGAACACTCACGCGTTTGGTGCGGCGACGATCTGCTGAGGGAGAGCTTCGGTTGGCAGATGATGTAGCAACGGGAATAGCGGTTAATGAGCTTATGCCCCAGTGTATCGAGCCTCCGGTAGAACCTGATTGCTATCGAGTAAATACGCGTAAGGCTTTACATTTGCGTGGTGGGCCGGGTCTGGAATTTGACACGATCAACAGTTTGGCGATGGGACAGCAAGTTCATCTCACGCAATATCACGGTGATTGGGCAGAGGTGGATGTAGATGTAGATGGCAATGGCTTTGTTGACGGCTGGGTGTTCGCGACTTATTTAGACGCTGTGGTATAGGTAACACCCAATAAATCAGAGTCCTGCAAGGTTTGCCTGTTATAGGACTCTTTTTGTTCAAGCTCTTACATTCAAGGTAGTTAGCGTAGTTTGCGAAAGCAGTTTCGTACTTCCTTGATGAAGGTCTCTGGTACCTCAAAGGCGGCAAAGTGCCCACCCTTATCTAATTCATTCCAATGGATTAGGTTTTTAAAGCGTCGTTCGGCCCAGCGACGGGAGGAACGGAAAATTTCTTTCGGATAGATACTACAGCCGGTGGCGAGAACAATTTCGTCTCGCGATAGATCGTTAAAACTCTCCCAATAGAGGCGGGCAGAGGAGGCCGCACTAGCGTTACACCAATAGAGCATAATGTTGTCGAGCAGTTCATCCTTCGTTAGTACGTTCTCTGGGTGGCCATCGCAATCCATCCAGGCCCAGTATTTTTCGAGTATCCAGGCCATTTGTCCCACAGGTGAATCACTCAAACCGTAACCGATAGTCTGGGGGCGAGTACTTTGTTGCCTCGAATAACCTGAATCGTGATCGCTATAATGCTGCATGCCGGCCAGAGCACTTTGCTCAAGCGGCGTTAAGTCATCCATCGTCGCCGGGTCGGGCTCAACAATCACCATATTGACATGTATCGCCTGGCAGTTGCCCAGGTTCTGCATGCCTATGGCTGATGTTACTGCTGCCCCCCAGTCGCCGCCCTGAGCAAAATACTCATCGTAGCCGAGCCTTAGCATCAGCTGATTCCATGTTTCGGCAATTTTCTCAACGTTCCAGCCAGTACCCTTTGGTTTATCCGAAAAGCCATAGCCCGGTAGGGAGGGACATACCACATGGAAGGCATCATCAGCATTTCCACCGTGGGCTACCGGATCGATTAAGGGGCCAATCACCTTTTGAAACTCGACAATGGAGCCGGGCCAGCCATGGGTTATTAACAAAGGCCGAGCTTGTGGGTGAGGCGAATGAGCGTGTATGAAGTGAATGTCGAGGCCATTAATCTCGGTCATAAATTGCGGATATTTATTGAGCAAAGCCTCGCGCGCACGCCAGTCATAACTATTGAGCCAGTAGTCACTAACTTCCTGGGTATAAGTCAGAGGAATACCCTGGGACCAATCTTTGACAGTTTCTTTTTCGGGCCAGCGGGTGTTGGCTAGCCGTTGTTTTAAATCGTTGAGGGTCTCATCGCTAATAGCTATTTCAAAAGGTCTTATGACATCGTTACTCATATTGAGCCTGCTGTTGGTTTGGTATTCTTGTTAGTGTGCGTGCTATTAAATTATCGACTGTTACGAACAAGGTCAACTTTTAGCCTCGATTATATTTTACTGTATGACTATACAGGTATCTGCTTTTCCTTTAAGCTGGCACTTCTACCTTGGAGGAGAGGTAGAGCCCTGCTACGATGGCAGCTTAAGTTAGAAGCAAATACACTTGTAAATTTGAAGTAAACACATCAAGCATATGACACTGGTTGAACGAGGAATAAAGCGATGTCGATAGATCCCAATAAAGAGAAAGCACTACAGGCCGCATTGAGTCAAATTGAACGACAGTTTGGTAAGGGCACCGTAATGCGTATGGGTGATAAGGAGCACGTCGCGATACCTAAGATTTCAACCGGTTCTTTGGGGCTTGATATTGCTCTTGGTATTGGTGGTTTACCTCAGGGCCGTGTGGTCGAAATTTACGGGCCAGAATCATCGGGTAAAACCACCTTAACGCTGTCGGTTATCGCTGAAGCGCAAAAATTGGGCGGCACCTGCGCCTTTATTGATGCCGAGCACGCTCTCGATCCAACTTATGCTGAAAAACTCGGTGTGAATGTTGATGACTTAATGCTTTCTCAGCCTGATACGGGTGAGCAGGCTCTTGAAGTCACCGATATGCTGGTGCGCTCGGGTGCCATTGACGTATTAGTAGTAGACTCGGTTGCTGCCTTGACACCCAAAGCCGAAATTGAAGGCGATATGGGTGACACCCACGTGGGCTTGCAGGCCCGTTTAATGTCTCAGGCCTTGCGTAAATTGACTGGCAATATTAAGAACTCTAATTGCCTTGTAATTTTCATCAACCAGATTCGTATGAAAATTGGCGTTATGTTTGGTAGCCCAGAGACCACCACCGGTGGTAACGCCCTGAAGTTTTATTCTTCTGTGCGCTTGGACATACGCCGTATTGGTGCCGTCAAAGATGGTGACGAGATAATCGGTAACGAAACCCGTGTCAAAGTGGTTAAAAACAAAGTAGCGCCGCCATTTCGCCAAACCGAGTTTCAAATTCTCTACGGTATTGGTATTAATCGCCCTGGTGAGATTATTGACCTTGGTGTCAAATGTGGTTTTGTCGACAAAGCCGGAGCCTGGTACTCTTATAAAGGCGACAAAATTGGCCAGGGTAAAGCGAACTCCTGTACCTACCTTCGCGAACACCCTGAAGTAGCGGCAGAGATTGAAGACAATATTCGCCTACAATTACTCGGTGACCCAGAGACTAAGGAGAAGGAAGTTGATGTGGCAGCCGGTGCTGGAGATGAATTAGAGAGCTAGTTTTTAGCCGCTGTCAAAAAAGGGCGCCTTAGTGGACGCCCTTTTTTTTGTGTTTTTTTGCCGCGCTTGAAGGATTAACCCAGTGCTAATGTTCTACGGGATAACCCGCTGCAATCCAGTTGGGCATACCCGTGTGGCTGACACAGACCAGGTTATTGACCCCAATAAGGGAAAGATTCGTCAAGGCTGTTTGAGCCCGTCGTCCAGAGCGACAGTACATATACACCTTGTCGTAGGATTTTAGCTCCTCCGCATGATCAGTTTCACTACCCAAGGGTATATTAAGGCTACCGGGTACATGCCCTTCGGCAAACTCTTCAGCCTGTCGGTTGTCGACAATCAGATCATTTTCGCCGAGTTGTTGCCAGGCGTTGTGCAAATCACTCATTGAAAAGTCGTCATGAATATAACGTCGCGGATTGTAATCGACACCGACGGCGACATTTGCGGGCACGGCTTCGTTAATCTTCTTCGGCATATCAAGGTTTAGATTGTCCATAATGCCAATAAAGTCTTTGGCGCTTCGGTCACCACCCAGACGAGGATTCCAGCGTTTTTCTTCTCCAATACTGGAGCTTGTTCGGCCCTTGTAGTCGTGGGCGGGGTAGACAATGGTGTCATCGGGGAGGGTGAACAACTTATTGTTCACATTGTTATAGAGCTGTCGTGAATCGCCCTGTTGAAAATCGGTTCTGCCACAGCCGCGAATCAACAGGGTGTCACCAGTAAATACTTTGTCATCAATGTGGTAACTCATGCAGCCGCTGGTGTGGCCAGGTGTAGCGAGGGCTTTTATGGTGTAATTGCCGAGCCTGAGCTCATCCTCATCTTCCAGGGCAAGATCGATGGCCTCAATGCCTGCGTCTTTGCTAAAAGCAATTTTTGCCCCGGTTTTCTGGCGCAATAAGCCGGCAGAGGTAATGTGGTCGGCATGGGCATGGGTTTCGAGGACATAAAGCAACTCAATACCGAGTTCTTCAACATATTGAAGATCCCGCTCAAATTGTTCCAACACTGGGTCAATCAGTGCACCTTCGTGGGTTGCGGTATCGACAAGTAGATAGGTGTAGGTAAAGCTATCTCGATCAAATAGTTGTCGGCATAGCAAGGTAGATGGTGAGGTTTTAGTCGTCATGGCTGGCCCTTATGCTCGCGGTGTATAGCCAGCATAGAGCGGATTAGCAGCAGTTTAAAGCCCCCTAAAACAGAATGCTGTTAAAACCCTACGGGGCCTGTTTCGATTTTATGTTTCAGTAAACACCAATGTCGAGATAGGAACGGGATATTTTGTCGATGGCAACAACGTATGAGGCCGTACGGTAATCGCTGACTTTGTCATTACTGTCGAGTACCGCCTTTATTTGCTGGAATGATAGGCGCATGGTGTCATCGAGGCCAGAGCGAACAAGATCAAGTTCATCGGCTCCTTGTACCAATTCTTTTTGTATCCATTCGGGAATGGGCTCCTCGGTCATACTTTGAATAGCGCTGAGCATATGCCCACCACGCATTTCGTCGTAGCGCCTCTCCATGCGACCAAAGCGAATGTGGGCGAGGTTGCGCACCCATTCAAAATAGGAAACCGTTACACCACCGGCGTTAACGTAGGCATCAGGGAGAATAGCAATGCCACGTTTGCGGAGTATTTCGTCCGCTTCGAAAGTAATGGGGCCATTAGCGGCTTCGACGATAAGTGCCGCCTTAACTCGAGCTGCATTATCCGGCGTTATTTGCCCCTCCATCGCAGCAGGTATCAAAATATCGCAGTCCATTTCCAACAGACTTTTACCATCAGCAACAAAATCGGCATCGGGGTAACCGATAATAGTTTTGTGTTCAACGATGTAATCGCGAATGCTCTGGATGTCGAGGCCACCTTCCTTAATCAAAGCACCATCTTTTTCAATGATACCTGTGATTAGACAGCCATCTTCTTCCTGCAGTAGTTTTGCTGCATGAAACCCGACATTACCCAGCCCCTGAACAATTACTCGCTTGCCGCCAAGCCCACCTGTGAAGCCGGCGTCAGTAAGGCAATCTGAATGGCGAAAAAATTCACGCATAACATAAACCACGCCCCGCCCGGTGGCCTCGGTACGGCCACGAATACCACCATGGGCAACAGGTTTGCCGGTAACACAGCCGGTGTAGTTAACATCTTCTGGATGAAGGTGCTTGTAAGTGTCGGCAATCCAGGCCATCTCGCGTTCACCAGTACCCATATCAGGGGCAGGTACGTTGGTTGCCGGGCTGAGAAAACCTTTACGTATGAGTTCTCTGGCAAAACGGCGGGTAATCTTTTGCATATCATCACGGTTGTATTTACCCGGGTCGATCAGTAAGCCGCCTTTTGAACCACCAAAGGGCACGTCGACAATGGCGCACTTGTAAGTCATTAGTGCCGCCAGAGCTTCTACTTCATCTTGATCAACGATAGTGGCGTAGCGAATACCGCCTTTTGACGGTAGTCGATGACTGCTGTGTACCGAACGCCAGCCGGTAAAAACTTCTATTTTGCCGTTAATTTCAACAGGAAAATTCACTTCTAATGTCGCGGAGCAGGCCTTTATAGCGGCGGCAATCCCGGGGTCAATATTGAGCACATCAAAGGCTCGATCAGCCATATGGTTGACACTTTCCGTGAAAGAGAGGGAGCCCATGCTAATTTCATTTGTCATGATAGATTCCAGTGTTGTTTATTATGGTTTTACTAGACTGTAGTGCCTGACGACTATGGTTACCATCAGCTGTATTTGTTTATAGCTTAGTATCATTAGCCGGTACAAATTGTGACGCCTTTGGTCTTTTTAACACAGATTATTAATCAGCGGTTGTGCAAGAGCTGAAGAAAGCTCATTTTTAAAATTGCAGGCCCGCTACAAAGACGAAGGGCTGAAAAAAATATGAAAATCGATGAGCCTGTTAGGCATTTCAGTTGATTTATACAATGCTGATAACGAATGCTCGGCGAGCGAAATTATTATCCCGTGTGGCGCTTTTACAAGAGTCCCAGAGCCTACCACCGCTCATCAATGACGCGATCAAATGTAGTGCCGAATGATTAATATTCAAAGTATTTGTCACATGTTTTCAGAATATAAGGCTTGCCTTTGTGTCCGCCGCCGAAGTACACCGGATCGATGAGAAGATAGGCGTTAACGTCAGAAGATTTATTAACATTCACAAATGCGACTCAATGTTGCCGTAATTTCAACTACACCGAGATAATAAGTGACTTGAGTCAATTAAGATTTGTGCGCTCAAGCTTATGATGAAACGGCTAATAAAAACCTGCT
>JBFHDT010000048.1:0-10019 GCA_041584575.1 Porticoccaceae bacterium | reverse complement strand
CCACATGTGCTTGATTAGCTCAAACTTGTCGTCGGCAGAAAAGTGCAGGTTTACCTGGCCGGTAAATTCATAGAGCGAAATGGAATCTTTGACTTCTTCCTGGGCAAGGCAAAATAGTTCGTCACACTCTGCCGCTGATAGTTCAAATGTGTTGGTTAGCAGCGCCTTTATAGCTACTTCTTCCTTACTTTCCAGTTGGCCGTCACTGAGCATGACTTCTACCATTAGTGCGGCACTGGCTTTGCGAATGCTTTTTTGCGGTGTGTCTGTCTTGCCCTCAGTGTCAGGGCTTAGCACCTTGTCCTGAAAGAAAGTTTTGATCTTGCTTATCATACGGCTTGTCCTTTAATTATTGGAGTGAGCATGTTTTCCAATGCCACCTGGTCGCGAATAAACAGACGAATGCCCTCGGCCAATTTTTCACTGGCCATGGCGTCGTTATTAATATCGAGGCGGAAGTTGCTGGGGCCGTAGTTACGTTTTGCAGTGTTATTGTTGAGTTTATCGCTAGACAGCTTACGTTCTAGCTTACCGCTTTCAGCATCAAGCTCAGCGAGTAGAGCGGGACTAATGGTTAGTTTGTCGCAACCAGCAAGGGCTTCTATTTGCTCGGTGTTACGAAAGCTGGCGCCCATGATGATGGTGTTATAGCTGTGGCATTTGTAATAGTCATAGATGCTACTAACAGATATAACGCCGGGGTCGAGTGCGCCGCTAGCAATGCCGTTTTCGCTACGGGCTTTATACCAGTCGTGTATACGACCCACAAAGGGAGAGATTAAGTAGGCACCTGCATCTGCCGCTGCAGCAGCCTGGGCGAGATTAAACAATAAGGTTAAATTACAATTAATCCCCTTATTTTGCAGAGCATTTGCAGCTTGAATGCCCTCCCAGGTGGCGGCTATTTTGATGAGCACTCGGTTTTTTTCAACACCTTGCTGCTGGTATAACTCAATTAATTTGTTGGCTCGGGCTATGGTTGCTTCAGTGTCAAAAGAGAGGCGGGCGTCGACTTCGGTGGAGACGACCCCTGGAATTAATTGCAGAATTTCACAGCCAAAGCGCACGGCGACTCGATCACAGGCGTCGGCAATGGGGTCGCGACTACTTGAGTTAGTCTGAGCGCAGGTCTCTTGCAGTAGTTGTTGATATTCCGGCATTTGCGCAGCTTTGAGAATGAGCGAGGGGTTGGTGGTCGCATCCTCAGGGTGATAGGTGGCAATGGCATTAATATCGCCAGTGTCGGCGACGACTGATGTCATTTTTTTAAGCTGTTCGAGTTTTGTGTTCATAAATCCTCGCTATGTCATCCGTTGACCAATGTGTTGTGTGTTGGTGCCGATTGCGTACTCCGCACGATAGGCGACGCTGTGCAATAGTTACTCATCAAAGCTATGGCTTCAAGCAGCACCTCTATACCAGCGCTGTCCTCGTGAGCTCTTTCACTGATTAAGCGACGAAATTTTCTGGCGCCGGGTTGGCCATGAAATAACCCCAGTATATGGCGACTAAGGTGGTGTAGTCGCGCCCCCTTGTTCAGTGCTTTTTCAGCAAAAGGCAGGAATTTCTCCAGAATTTCGAGACGTGTGCTGGCCGGCTCCGCTTGTTCATAGTAGAGCTTATCCATTTCCGCGAGCAGATAGGGGTTGTGGTAGGCCTCACGGCCGAGCATGACACCATCGACCTGTTGAAGATGGTCGTTTATTTGTTCGACGCTGTTAATGCCGCCGTTAATAATAAACTCGCTGTTAGGGAAGCTACGTTTTAATCGATAAACAGCGTCGTAGATTAGCGGTGGAATATTGCGGTTATCTTTGGGGCTGAGGCCTTCAAGTAGGGCATTGCGAGCGTGCACAATGAAGGCGCCACACCCGGCTTCTTTAGTGATACCAACAAAATCTTCTAACTCAGCGTGGCTGGTTTGATTGTCGACGCCAATGCGATGCTTTAGCGTTATCGGTATGTCGACGGCATCTTTCATGGCGGCAATGCACTGTGCAACCAGAACGGGTTCTTTCATCAGGCAGGCGCCGAAACGCCCTTTCTGTACGCGGTCACTGGGGCAGCCACAGTTCAGGTTGATTTCATCATAGCCGTATTGCGCAGCGATTTTGGCACAGGCGGCGAGGGCTTTGGGGTCGCTGCCCCCCAATTGCAAGGCAACAGGGTGTTCGGCCTCATCAAAAGCGAGGTGGTAGTCTGTGTCGCCGTGTAATAGAGCTCCGGTGGTGATCATTTCGCTATAGAGCACGCAGTGCTGACTAATTAGTCGCAGAAAGTAGCGACAATAGCGGTCAGTCCAGTCGAGCATGGGGGCCACGCATATACGCCTCTGAGGTGGCGTGGATACAACATTTTTAGTCGACGGGGTCTTAGGCGTACATGCGGTCATTTTGTTGGCGTTTTACCTTAGCTGTGTGCTGGTGTGGCATTTTACCTTGTCTGGCACGGCTAGAGCGAGTGACTAGTATTGAGGATCTTTTGCTAAAGGTAGGAGTGTGGCGTTGCATTAATTTTGCACCTAAATCCGGTAATAGCGGCTAACGTCGAGTGACGTCTCATGCTATATTGCAGCGCTATAGATTTCTCGATTAAAGGTGTTGTCGAAAGTTGTTGGTAACGTGCAACGGGTAGATTGACATTAGAACTTAAAACCGTAGTAACAATTGAAGGCTTAGGAGGCTTATCCGGTGATTACTAGAGATAAAATGTATGTGAACGGCCAGTGGCAAACACCCGCCGGAACCAGTGTGGCGGACATAATTAATCCGGCGACAGAACAGGTGTTCGCTAAAGTTAGTCTGGGTAACGAAGCTGATATTGATGTGGCTGTTCAGGCAGCACGAGCAGCATTCGACGGCTGGTCGCAAACACCGGCTGAAGAACGTGCGACGTATCTCGATAAAATCGTTGCCGGCTTAGAAGCGCGTACTGACGATTTGGCGGATGCGATTACCTCAGAAATGGGTATCCCCGTCATGTTGTGTAAAGGGGCACAAATTGGCAACCCGCTATTTACCTTCAAAGAAGCGGCTGAGTTGGCGCGCAATTACGAATTTGAAACCGACCACGGCAGTACTCATATCGTGCGTGAAGCAGCGGGCGTTTGCGGTTTAATTACTCCCTGGAACTTCCCCCTTAATCAAATCGGCGGCAAGCTCGCTCCGGCACTGGCCGCAGGTTGCACCGTGGTCTTAAAACCCAGTGAATTGGCACCATTAGACGCGTTTATTCTCGCTGAAATTATTGATGAAGCGGGTTTCCCGCCCGGTGTCTTTAACCTGGTTGTTGGTGCTGGCCCCGTGGTTGGTGAAGCATTGTCGAGTCACCCCGAAGTGGATGTGGTTTCTATTACTGGCTCAACCCGTGCCGGTGCTGCCGTTGCCGTTGCCGCTGCACCCACTATTAAACGTGTTTGTCAGGAGCTGGGCGGCAAGTCGGCGAATATTATTCTCGACGATGCTGATTATGCCCGTTGTGTCAAAGGCGGCGTACGTTTGGCAATGTTCAATACCGGGCAGGCCTGTAACGGCCCAACGCGCATGCTGATTCCACGTAAGGATCAGGCCGAAATTGAAGAGATTGCGTTAAAAGCGATCGACACCATTAAAGTCGGCAACCCCCTGGAAGATGATACTTATATGGGCCCACTGGCGAATAAAGCGCAATACGAACGTGTATTGAGCTTTATTCAGCGCGGTATTGATGAAGGAGTTACCGTATTAGCTGGGGGTACCGATAAGCCTGAAGGCTGTGACACGGGTTATTATATTAAACCCACAATTTTCACTAATGTGACCAATGATATGTCAAGTGCCCAGGAAGAGGCCTTTGGTCCTGTCCTGTGCCTGATTCCCTACGACACTGAAGAAGGGGCCATCGCCATCGCCAATGACAACCCCTACGGATTGTCGAGCTATATTCAGTCGGGCGATATTGAACGGGCTCGCCGCGTTGGACGCCAAATCCGTGCTGGCCACGTTGAATTAAACGGTGCTCGGTTTGATCAGGGGGCTCCCTTTGGCGGTTATCGTCAGTCGGGTAACGGTCGTGAACACGGTCAGTGGGGCTTAGAGGAATATCTCGAGACCAAAGCGATGATTGGTTATATACCGCGCAAACCCAAGCCTAAAGGCTAAGCGTTAGTTGAGGTGTCAATCAAGCATAAAAAAGCCCGCTTTATTGCGGGCTTTTTTATGGTGATTTTTGGATAGGGTGGTCAATGACTGGGTCAGTCGTGTAGCACTGGCATTCAAAGCGCCCTGTGGCGTGACAACGATAGCCTAATACCGCTGACTACAAAGTATCACTTTATAAGGTCTCGGCTAGCGGGCCACGCAGGAGCTTGCCGGGGTAGGTGCCGGTGTGTTCGCCGTCGCGCATTAATACCACTCCATTCACAATAGTGGCAGAAATTCCCTTGGCTTTTTGTACTAAACGCCGTGCGCCAGTGGGCAGGTCGTTCTTCACTTCGGGCATTAAAGGGGTGATGGTCTCTGGATCAAAAATGTTAATGTCCGCGGCCATGCCCTCTTTGATCAATCCTCTGTCGTTAAAGCCCCAGGCAGAGCCGGTATCATGGGTAATCATTTTGATAGCTTCTTCAAGCGTAAAGGCATTTTCTTCACGCACCCAGTGAGCCAGTACGTGGGTTTGCAGTGATGAATCCATAATCTGCGATACGTGGGCACCAGAGTCTGAGAAGGTCACCACCGAGCGTGGGTGGCGCATCATTTCCAGCACGTGGTCCTGGTTTTCGTTAAACAGGGGCTGGCGGAAAAAAACTTTCATATCGTTTTGTAAGGCGACTTCTATCATTGCATCGACCGGATCTAGATGCATTTCTTCGGCAATCTCAGCGACAGTTTTATGGGGGCCTTCAATGGTGTCCATGACTAGTAGCCAGTTATAGTCGGGGCGGCGCATTTCAGCACCTACACCCTGAGTTGCCTGGTGGCTGGTACTGGCAGATTCAACCAGGCGGGCACGCATGGCGGGCTCTTGCAGGCCGGCTTTTTGTTCTGCCAGGGATAGTTCGCGGAATTCTTTCCAGACTGGGAATTTGTCGAAGGGTAAGCGCGTTTCAAAGGACATCAACACGTTGAGAGCGCGGCTGTGAACCTGGGCGAACATAGTGCCACCCATCTCGGCGGTTTCGTTGAGCAGGTCAAAGTAGGGGGGCCAAATGTCGGGGGCGCGTCGGGCGCTAAACATACCCCAGGTGACAGGGCGGCCCGATTCTACCGCCAGGTCACGCAGACGGACTTGATATTCGCGCTGGGCCTCGGGGGAGCGGCCGGCTTCTTCACTGGCGATTTCAAAAATGCCGGCGTCGAGCTCACTCATTACGCCAACCAGTTCTTTGACTTCGTCCCAGGTGGCGAGTCGGCTGGACACCGGGCGGCCTTCAGGGGTCTGGTGATTACGCGTGCGCGAAGTCGAGAACCCAATGGCCCCGGCGCGTATCGAATCGCTCAACTCCTTTTTCATAATTGCCATATCAGCTTCCGTGGCTTCATCGGTAAAGGCGCGCTCACCCATGGCATAGGTGCGTAGAGCGGAGTGGCCGACATAGCCGCTGTAGTTGATGCCCTTGGGTAGGGCTTCCAGCGCGTCGAGATATTGGGGGTAGGTCTCCCAGGTCCAGTCGATACCGGCTTCCATCGCCGCACCGGAAATGTCTTCGGCGCGCTCGAGGTTGCGCACCACCAGGTGCTTATCTTTAACGGCACAGGGAGCAAGGGTAAAACCGCAGTTACCCATGACGACTGTTGTGATGCCATGCCAGACCGAACAAGTACCCAATGGATCCCAGGAGACTTGCGCATCCATATGCGTGTGGCCATCGATAAAGCCGGGGCTTACCACCTGGCCCTGGGCGTCGATAATCTCTGTCGCATCACCGTCAATACGACCAACTGTAGTAATAATGCCGTCTTTAATACCAATGTCTGCACTAAAGCGTGCGGCGCCAGAGCCGTCGATAATGGCTCCATTTTTAATAATGAGATCGTAGTTCATTTTGATCGCTCCCGATGCTTTCTGCAGGCATCGCTAGTTTAAAAAATTGTTGATTAAGCGGTATGGCGGCCTGGGTCTGTGTGCTGTTCTTTACCGATACGCCACAGGTTTTATTGTTTAATTTATCGCTCAGAGCATAAACCACCGTAAGAATGAATGCCATGCCTGTCAGGCATTGTTAGTCATGTAGGTCCTGTAACAAGCCCTATAAGAAGTTGTGTCTATTGCCGAAAATACGGTGGATGGCTCTATTATTCGTGGTTTTTTAGCTGTAAAAAGTGCACCGTTCTATAAAAACTGACTAGTCATGCAGAGCAAGGTTCAGCTGTAAAATCTTGTCTGTATAAAGACTATGATGGCTAATAAATAATTAAAATCTATAAAGGTGTTAATTTTGAAATCTCTATTTGTTGAAGAAAATGGTTATTACATACCCACAGAGCACGCCGCTAGTCCCTGGGGGCCAGTCACCATTCACGGTGGTGCCTCTGCCGGTTTAATGGCGAGTTTAATGGAAGATCAGTTCTCCACAGACACCATGCAGTTGGCACGTTTGACGGTGGATCTTTTTCGCCCAGTGCCAATGGCCCCGCTTCATCCCCGATGTCGTATTATTCGCGATGGGAAGCGGATAAAAGTCCTGGAGGTATCGCTGTTCAATGAGGGGCAGGAAATCTGCCGTAGCAATGCTTTGATCGTCGAAAAGCAAAAAATTGAGCTGCCGACACATGCTCTGTTACCTGAGTCGCCACCACAAAAAATTGTTGATGCTTTTACACAAGACGAAGTGATCGGTATCAATGCCATCAATAAAGCAGAGGGTGTTGAATACCCTCCCGGCCTGCACACACTAATTCCCTTGAAACCGATATTCCTTAATTTAGGTGTGGGACGAGGTTGTTCCTGGGTACGTCTGCCTTTACAGGTGCGAGGGGGTATTGAAAACTCACCGCTGGTGAGTGTCGCCACCTTGTCAGATTTTAGCAATGGTTTTGCCCAGCTTTATTTGAGTTCCCAGCAGGGCTTTATTAATGCGGATATTTCGCTGAACTTACACCGTATGCCGGTTGATGACTGGATTGCCATTGACGCCCACACTCGCGCTCAACCAAATGGCATCTCGATGGTGGAGGCCGTCCTTTACGACCAGTGCGGCATGATTGGCCGAGTTAGTCAGTCCAATATGACCATGAAAACCTATGGTTAGAGAGGGCCAATATCGTTGTAACTCGTTCGTTGATGATATATGTCAAGGTCTTTATCAATACCCTCTGCTATATATTGCTATCCGATAAAAACAGAAAAAGGAAAATTCTATGGATAGTCAATGGGAGAGAAAGCTTGTTATTTCTGAACTCAAACGTGTGCTAAATGCGGGGTTGTTAGTCGCGGCTGTTACTGGCTCTGCCCTGGTTGTGGCAGAGAATAATAAGGGAGTAGTTGGAGAAGACGACTTCAAACATTATTGTGCTTCTTGTCACGGTGTCAGTGGTGGTGGTGATGGTCCTGTTGCGGATTCACTTAAGAATTCACCTTCAGACCTCACTAAACTTGCTGCCGTAAATGGTGGGACATTTCCTAAAAAGCACGTGACGGATGTAGTGCAAGGGAATAAAGACTATGACAAGAAGTTCCGGACTCATGGTCCCTCTGACATGCCGGTGTGGGGCAATATTATTCTTGATGATAGCGATGGGAGATCGAGTATAGCTAGTGCTCGCATTAAAAATATTGTGAAATATATTGAATCCCTTCAGAAATAGATTCGAGCTTAGTTTGAGTCTTTGGGCTACTTATAAAAATATAATATTTTGTAAGTGGCCTAACTTATTTAGTGATTAAAATAAGCTAAATTTCCGTAATCGTTACAATTGTTTTTCGAGAGACTTACGCGCTTAAGTCGGGTCAATACTACTGTCGATTAAGTTCTGTCAATAAAAAGGTGCGAACCTGGTTTTGGTAAAAGTAGTACTGTCGGTTTTCGAATAAATAATCCATTAGGTAAACGTTGGTGCCAAATAAAAAAGCCGGTCTTTAGGTGTTGTCCAGCAGCGTATCTTTAGCGGCGTTGATCTTGGCGGCGAGATAATCATTGCCGCCTCTGTCCGGGTGTAATTTTTGAATCAACCGTTTATGAGCCTTAATAATCTCCTCTTTACTGGCTCCCTCTTTAAGTCCAAGAATCTGCCAGGCCTCACTTTTTGCCGTTGCGGTTTCGGGCTGGCTGTACTGTTGTTGATAGTGATCGCCGCCGCCATTGTGAAAGCGCCGTGCCAGATAGGCATTAAGTAAGCGGGCAGCTTGTGGGTCGTCTTGGCGCCATTGGGCAAGCAAGGGGTCGAGTTGTTCGCGACTTAATGTTGATAAGCTTTGTCCTGCGAACTCTCCTTTCAGTACTTTGCCGTCAATACTGCCATTGCCAATATTGACTTTAATTTCCAGTGATTCTGAACGCAGTGTCGGGCCAAATTTCGGGCCGCCGCTGCGTTGCCAGGCCTGTAGCATGGGCAGAGCGCGCATTAACAAACCCGCAGAGTTTTTTAGGAGAGGTAAGAGGCCGGCAAGAGCGGCGGCGAGCCAATGGGCACGGCCGCTGAGTACTAGCGCGAGTGTGACACCGAAAAGGCCGATAAAAATCATCCGCCACAGCGCAGTTTTGCGCTCTTTTTCAGGCTTATTCTGTAGGGCTTTGACCTGCTGAATAAAGTACCAAACAATAAAGGCGATGGCGATAAACAGAATTAAACGTGGCATGAATAATCGTTCGTTATTGGGGACCATTACTATACTGTTGAATGAGGCGCCTGTTAAACGCCTATTCAATGAGGCCCTGTTAATTAAGCGGGCAAGTAACGCATCAATAAAGAGTGGGAATCGACATTCGTCAAGCTGGTATCGACGATAGGTATGCGCACCACGTGGCCTGAGCCGGGGGCGGCACTCATTGCTGTGCCCTCGGTATTTTCTAAGTCATTGAGTTGAAAGGTGTGATTACCCTGGGGGGTAATGAGTTCGAGGGTGTCTCCCCGTTCAAAGCGATTTTTCACCTCAATAGTCAGCCAGCCATTTTGCGTATCAGTATCGACAATTTCACCAACAAATTGTTGTTGGCTATTGCTGGAGGCACCCTTGCCATAGTTCTGGTAGGACTCTGGCACATGGCGACGATAGAAGCCCTCGGTGTAACCGCGATTGGCCAGGTGGTCGAGCTCACCCATTAGGTTCATATCGAAGGGCTTACCGTTGACTGCCTCGTCAATGGCGCGACGATAGGTTTGCGCAGTGCGGGCCACGTAGTAGTGGGACTTGGTGCGACCCTCGATTTTCAGGGACTGAATACCGAGGTCGACCATGCGTGGCACGTGTTGTACGGCGCGTAGGTCCTTTGAATTCATAATGTAAGTGCCGTGCTCATCTTCATAGGCTGGCATAAATTCATCGGGACGGTTGGCTTCCTGCAGTAGTACCAGGGGTGGTTCATCAAAGCCCTGGGTAGAGGCCGGTTCACCCGCTTGCTCGGTTGAATCACCCGGGTTCCAGGCTTGAACTTTGGGATCGACCGGGGTGATATTCCCCGTCGCATCCTGGGTGGCTTCATGGGCTTGATACTTCCAGCGGCAGGCATTGGTGCAGGCACCTTGATTAGGGTCGCGATGGTTCATATAACCGGACAGCAGGCAACGACCGGAGTAGGCAATGCACAGGGCTCCATGAACAAACACCTCGAGTTCCATCTCTGGACACTCGTCGCGAATCTCGGCAATTTCATCGAGGGATAACTCGCGGGACAGAATCACCCGGCTTAGGCCTTGTTTATACCAAAACTTCACCGAGGCATAGTTGACCGCATTAGCCTGCACTGAAAGGTGAATCGGCATTTCGGGCCACTTTTCACGTACTAGCATAATCAGGCCTGGGTCGGACATAATCAGTGCGTCTGGGCCCATAGCGATGACCTCAGCCATATCGCGGATATAGGTTTTTACCTTGTTATTGTG
>JBFHDT010000047.1:0-10085 GCA_041584575.1 Porticoccaceae bacterium | reverse complement strand
GACAGATACTGGGGCTCTAATCGTCAAGCTCTTACCAATTGTTAAAGGCGCTTTTGCATTGAGGCCATTCCAGCGAGCTAGACTGCCGGTTTTCACCCGGTAGGTCTGGGCTATTTTCCACAGGCTGTCGCCACGCTGAACACGATAATATTGGGTTGGTCTGACAAAACTGGGCAAGTAGGCACTGTTGATACTGGGGATTTTCAAGGCCTGTCCCGTCCGAATCCGGCTTGAATTCATGTTGTTTTGTGCCATTAATGAATGTGAATCGAGCCCGTGGCGTTGGGCAATTTCACTGAGAGTGTCGCCTTGCTGAACCTTGTATTCTCGAGTTTTTACCCAGTTATCTTTAGGGGTATCGCTAAGACGTGACGAAAAGTCCGCTGTTTTGTGTTGTGGTATTAAAAGGCGATGAGGGCCTTCGGGCGGCGTTACCGATTGCTGGTAGCCTGAGTTCAGGCGATATACTCCGTCAATACTCATTTCGGCAAGTAAGCTGACCTGGTAAAGGTCAATTTGCTGGGGCAGTGCGACAACCTCGAAATAGACCTGAGTCGGCACGTTCGGGAGTATCAGCTGGTAATCGGTCGGTGAGGCGGTAACCTGAGCGAGTGCAATTAGCTTTGGAACATAAGCTCTAGTCTCGCGGGGGAGTTTCAGCGACCAGAAATCACTGGCTTTACCCTTGCGCTGATTTGCCTTCATGGCTTTGTTGACAGTTCCTTCTCCGGCATTGTAGGCAGCGAGGGTTAGCAGCCAATCGCCTTTAAAGCGTTTGTTCAAGTATTTAAAATAACGTATGGCGGCACTAGTTGAGCTAATAACATCACGTCGTCCGTCGTACCATTGGTCACGCTTCAAACCTAAGTGGTCCCCTGTGGGGCGCATAAATTGCCAAAGTCCAGCGGCACCGCTCGAGGAATAGGCGAAGGGGTTGTAGGCACTTTCTACAAAAGGGAGTAGCGCTAGCTCTAGTGGGAGCTTGTTACTTTCAAATTCCTTAACAATATGAGCCATATATAGTTGAGCACGTGCACTGAGACGGTCAAAGTAGTGTTGTCTACCGGTGTACCAGTCACGGTATTTTTTGATTTCAGCATTATCCAATTGTTTGGCAAATCCGTGGGCCTCAGCAATTTTTTGCCAGGTATTGATCGGTAGCTTTGGTGTTAGCGCTTTGGCTTGGAGTTGAGCTACTGCCGTTGTCGTGCCTTTCTGAGTATCCTCGCTTCTAGGCAGTTCTTCGAAACTAACATCGGGTAGAGGGGGGGCTGGCTTTAGCACGACGTTTGGTGCCGTATTTTGCTGAGCGCAACCTGCCAATAAATTAATGCTGAGAGTCAGTGGCAGTAACAAATATTTCATTAAAGACCTAAGTGTTTAGTAGAGGGGGTTATTTCGAAAAACAGGGATTTGGAACAGGCGATCGATAGGGTTGCGATCACCCTCGCAGCGCCAAGCTGAGATAATTCTCAAATTCTTAGAAGGTGTCTTTCCAGAGGCGAATTTCTCGCATCACTTCAGCCGGGTCACTTAATTCACGCGAGCTGTGCTGACTTGCCGCCAATGCAAGCGAGGGTAAATGGCAGCGTAGGAAAGGGTTTGTTTTACGCTCAATCGCCATTGTAGAGGGTACTGTGGGTAAGCCTTGCTGTCGTTTTTCCTCATCTGCAGCCGTTTTATCCTGTAGTACCTGGTTTGTGGGCTCCACGGCAGTCGCGAATGCCAGGTTACTGAGTGTGTACTCATGGGCGCAGTAAATACGTGTGGCGTCGGGCAGGGCGGCTAACTTTTGCAGGGACTGATACATTTGCTCGGCACTACCTTCAAAGATACGGCCACAGCCGGCGGTAAATAGTGTGTCACCACAAAAGACCAGCGGGCTTTGCCCCTCGGGTGATGCTGCAAAGGCAATATGGTCGAGAGTGTGGCCAGGTATTTCGAGCACCGAGAAGTTAGTTTCAGCCAGGTTGATACAATCACCCTCGTAAAGGCGATGACTTATTTGTGGGATATTGTTTGAATCGGGGCCATAGACAGGGACATCGTTATTGGCAAGTAAGGCATTAATACCACCGGTGTGGTCGGGGTGGTGGTGGGTAATTAATATTCCAGCCAGTTCGAGATTATTTTGTACCAAACAGTCGAGCACGGGTTGCGCGTCACCTGGGTCGACGACAAAAGCAGCGCGATCGCCCTCCTGGTGAAAGAGCCATAAATAGTTGTCTTGAAATGCCGGTATTGTATGTATAACAAGGGGCATGGTGGGGTCTCCAGTTACTGTTCAGAGTGTTTTTGGCCATGATAAGATGCATCGCTTAACAAGTCATTACCGGGAGGCCTCGTTTTGAGTAAAGACCGTTTAAGTCTTCGACATTTGCTCAAACGGAAATATCGCGTTGCGTCCTTACCTCTGGTGCAAAAGCAGCTGGCCGAGTGGTTTGACGACGGTTTTGGTCAAAAACTGTATCAACACCAAAAAGAGTGCTGTGAGCGAAATTTGAATCACTGTTTTGGCTATCGACTAGCCCAACTCGCCGTGTCGCCGCGCCATAGCCTTTTGAAAAAATTGCAACCCAGTCATAAGTTCATTTTATCTCGAGCCCAAGATAATGCCACCTGTCAGTGCGAGTTCGAGGCTCTGCCAT
The DNA here is from genome assembly GCA_041584575.1 of Porticoccaceae bacterium. GTDB lineage: Bacteria > Pseudomonadota > Gammaproteobacteria > Pseudomonadales > Porticoccaceae > Reddybacter. Next base: position 7,437 of record JBFHDT010000047.1, on the reverse strand, counting down.
TACCATCGGATACCATTGATGTTGTTCTTTTACATCACGTTCTCGATTTTTCCAGCCACCCCCACAGCGCTTTGATTGAGGCCGCTCGATTGGTTAAATCGGGTGGGCACATAGTGATTATTGGTTTTAATCCCTTGAGTATGTTTGGTCTTTATAAGTGGTTGGGCGCTGTTTGCTCAGCTAAAGCGGTTTGGAGGCACAATAGTTTGCGCAAAAGCCGGATTGTCGACTGGCTACAGCTATTGGGTTTTCAGGTGAGCCATCAACCTTTGGCCTTTGATAAAAAGTCAGATGTAAAGTTCGGCCAATGGCGGCAGACGTTGAGTGAGCAAGATTTTAGTAGAGGCGCATTTTATATGATCGTGGCACAAAAAATGGTGACACCACTGCGCCCTGTTAAGGCACGACACTGGGCACCCCTAAAAGTCGGTTCGCTCGCTGGCTTAAAGTCAGTGCAGGTAGGGGATAGACGCCTTAACAATAAGGAAAATAATGCATGAAAACTGTTGAAATATTTACCGATGGCGCCTGTCGTGGCAATCCAGGTCCCGGGGGCTGGGGAGTGTTGCTGCGTTACAATGGCACGGAAAAACACCTTTACGGCGGCGAAGCTCATACGACGAATAATCGTATGGAGCTGTTAGCTGCAATCCGTGGTCTAGAGGCCGTCAGCGAAACCTGTCAAATTGATCTCACTTCGGATTCCCAATATGTCCGCAAAGGCATAACCGAGTGGCTACAGGGCTGGAAGGCAAAGGGATGGAAGACGGCAGCCAAAAAGCCTGTTAAAAATAAGGATTTATGGCAGTTGCTTGACGAGCAGGCTCAGCGACACAATGTAAAGTGGCATTGGGTGAAGGGCCACAGTGGGCATCGAGAAAACGAAATTGCCGATGAACTAGCGAATAAAGGTATTGATGAATTGCAGGAGCAAGCGTGAGACAAGTTGTACTCGATACAGAAACCACGGGCCTTGAAGTCGCCCTTGACCACCGTATTATTGAAATCGGCTGTGTTGAAATTGTTAGTCGAAAGCTGACCGGGCGTCATTTCCATCGGTATATCAATCCGCAAAGAGAAGTCGATGCGGGCGCGATGGAGGTGCACGGTATCAGCAACGAAGACTTGGCGGATAAACCACTTTTTACCCAAGTTGCCGCTGAATTTATTGAATTTGTCAAAGGTGCAGAGTTGGTTATTCACAATGCGCCTTTTGATGTCGGTTTCCTTAACGCCGAAATAGATAGGCTCGGCGGTCAGTATCAGTCACTTGAAACCTGTTGCGGCATTGTCGATACCCTGCCGATGGCTCGACAGATGCACCCGGGGCAGCGCAATAGTCTCGATGCCTTGTGCAAGCGCTATGGGGTAGATAATTCCCAGCGGACATTGCACGGAGCCTTGCTCGACGCGGAGATTCTTGCCGACGTTTATTTGTTAATGACCGGTGGGCAGGTCGATCTTGTACTTGGTGGTGATACGACTGATAGTGACCAGGCTGAAACAGCATCAGCCATTCGACGACTGGCGGCTCAGCGTCAGCCTCTTAATGTTATTCGCGCTAGCGATGAAGAGCTTTCTTTGCACCAGAAAAAGCTTGAGGAAATTAATCAGTCAAGTGGTCAGATGTGTCGCTGGCCCCTTGCTGATGTCTGATGATGTGCAGACTACCTTCCTGTAAGTTAGGTTATAAAAGTATCTTAATAGAATGATTTTAAATGTTTTTGTGGTGTATTTATCTCTCACTGTCGTGTGTTGCTTTTGTTCATTTTCTTTACAGCTCATCGTGTATGTCTTAAAAGTGCGACCTGGTAACCGCGCTTAATGACAGCACTTTGCTATAGTTAGTAATCTGGTCACATATCAGTTTGGCTTACAGCTTTAACATATTGATTTGTCGGGCTTTGTATGGGCTCTGTAGAGAGAAGCAAGCAAATATGCAAAATATAAAACCCCAGGTGCTTGAGTTCGTCGGCAATGAATACAAGACTGCTATTCAATCTACCCATGGTTTAGTGCAGATACTCACCGTCGCTCATTTAGAGGAACTCAATGACCAGTTAGTGGAGCTGCGCGGTGCGGCGCAAATAGCTCAACTTGGTGGTATGAGACGACTCTTTGTCGAAATGGCTACAGCGCTAGGTGCCGTGATTAGTGGTGATAAGAGTATTGATGATCTGCAGCCATTACTTAATCAAGGCCTGCTATTGGCTGAGGGGTTGATTGACAGTATCGTCGATCAGAAAAGTGAAAACCCCTGTATTTTACTCCCCGAAATGACGGCACTACGTCGCTTCAGAGGGGCTCCCCCCCTTTACGAATACCACTTGCTAAAAGATTTTGAGTGGCCCTCATTTGCCAGCTTGGCTCTTGACGAGGCGATGATCGGGCCGCAAACCAACGGGTTAAAGCGCTTGCACCACCTCTATCAGCTGGGCCTGTTAGATATTATCCGCAACAATAACCGTCAAAAGGCCCTACATAATTTGTTTCGTGTCGCGGGGCGCTTACAAAAAGTCGCTGTTTCCGCTAGGGAGAGCGATTACTGGTGGGTTTTTGCCGCCACCATTAAAGGATTTGCTGAAAATAAATTAAGTCTGCAGCCGGAGCGAATCCGTTTGCTCGCCGCTGTCGAGAAACAGTTGCGTCTATTGGTGGCGGTCAATGAGGCGGGAAGTCGAAACCCCTATCCAGAGGGGCTGTGGCGAGCCTTTGTTAGCTTGTTAGCGATGACCGATATGTCCTGTGATGAACGGGCGAAGCAAATTGGAGTGCCTGAATTAGCGTTTTCTGATTCGGCAATTTCCTCAGTACGCAACGCCATCACAGGTGAGCTAGATGCTGATAAAAATATTTTTGAAGCGATGGCGCTGTCGGTGTCTAGCCTGCGTACCCTACTCGATAATGGTGATGAATCTGCCTCTTTACTCAGTGGTGAAAGACTTGATGAGCTGAAGGTGGGCTTCGACGCGCTGGCCGATGAGTGTGAGCAGGCCGGATTTCGAGGTCTGGCCCGACAGTACAAGCAGTTTTGTTCACGTCTTGAAACTTGTGGACAAGCTGGCCTGTCTCTTGAAATGCTCTCAGAGCTTACCGATGCTATCTTACATGTGGAGTGCGCAATCGCCGACTTCTATGGTAAACGGCCTTTGCCAGAACAAATTAAAGCCTGGGAAGACCAACCGTTATTAAGTATCTTACAAAAAAGTTTATTGAAAACAGCTCAGGTTGCGGTTGTTAGTGAAACGGCTTCAAGGCTCAGCGATATTAAGCAATTAGTTGATAACGTGGCTTCAGGTTATGCTTCGGCAGAGGTTGCTCCGGAGCTAGAATTGGCATTTACAGAGATTCAAGGTAGTGCCAGTCTGCTCAATATGACGCGTTTGGCCAGCCTCGCGCAACGTTGTTTAATCCTCGCTAAAGAGGTCCTCTTCAAGGACAGTGATTCTGGTAATGATAAGGCAATTGAAGTCTTTGCCGATACCATTGTCTGTCTGGAGTATTTTCTCGATGGCTTCATGGTTAGCAATAGCGTCGATGAGAGTTCGCTCGATGTTGCCAATGAGTGTTTGTCGGCCTTGGGTGCTTAGCCCGATTGTTTATTAAAGCAGACTTCGTCCCGAGTCAGTGCTTGTGAGTTGGCTCTGTTTTTGGATAGGTAATACCAATAAAATATTTCTTGTGCTTTGACAGTGATAGCTGCCGATATCAGTTAGAATTGTCCGGTTTACGCTAAGTGCAATTTTCAATAACGATAAAAACTTGTCGAAAGTGGGCAGGTTATCGACAGAGGTGTCTTTTTGGAATTTTTAAGTGACTACGGGCTGTTTTTGGCCAAATCTGTAACAGTCATTATCACTGTAGCAGTGATTGTGGGCATTATAGCCAGCCTAGGACAGAGGGGGAAAAAACACGAAAAAGGCCATATCGAGGTGGTTTCTCTCAACGAAACAGTTGCTAGTATGAGCGATGCTCTTGCCGATGTTGTGGTGTCTCCAGAAAATCGAAAGACTGCTTTAAAAGCAAAGAAGAAATCTCATAAAGCCGAGCAAAAAGCTGAGAAAAAGGCACTGAAAGGTGGTTCTGACCCACTTGTTAAAAAACGTGTTTTCGTACTGGATTTTCACGGCGATCTGCGCGCCTCTGCCGTTGATAATTTCCGTGAAGAAATTACCACCGTACTGGCACAGGCGAGCAGTGACGATGAAGTGGTCGTGCGCCTTGAAAGTGGCGGCGGCATGGTGCCTGGCTACGGTCTTGCGGCAAGCCAGCTCGACCGTATTAAAAAGAAAAATATTCCACTCACCGTGTGCATTGATAAAGTTGCGGCCAGCGGTGGTTACATGATGGCGTGTGTTGCCGACCGGATTCTTGCCGCGCCCTTTGCCGTTATTGGCTCTATTGGTGTGGTTGCCCAAATCCCTAACGTTCACCGGCTACTGAAAAAGCACGATGTTGATATTGAATTAATGACCGCAGGCAAATACAAGCGCACCTTAACTATGCTCGGTGAAAATACTGATGAGGGGCGAGAAAAATTTCGTGAAGAACTAGAAGATACCCACGACCTTTTTAAAGCGTTTGTTGGTGAGCATCGCCCCGGCCTGGATATTGAGGAAATAGCTACGGGCGAAGTCTGGTATGGCACTCTCGCCATTAAAAAGGGGCTGGTTGACGACACTAAAACCAGTGATGAGTATCTAACTGACCAGCTAGACAGCGCCGATGTTTTTAGCGTTACCTATGTCCATAAAAAGAGTTTGCCTGAAAAATTCGGCTTCGCTTTAGAGAGTAGCGGTGACCGCTTTCTTATGCGCTGGTTGCGTCGTTTGATGGGCCCAGCCCCTCTAGCCTGAAGTGGGCTGAACAGTTAATCCCGACGCAATGAGTCTTTGATGGCAATTGGGTTGGGAAAGTTTAAAATCACTATATAGCTTGATAATAGGAAGGTAAAAATCGCCGCAGCCTGAATCAAATGGGAGGCGAGAATACCTATTAGTGACGCATTAAAAGCGACGTAGGCAATCAGTAAAGAGAACTCGCTAATTTGTCCTAGCCGGCAACCAATATCCCACGCAAAGTGATTCTTTTCACTTTGGCGACGCAATAGAAAGCGAAAGCTCAGTGGTTTAATAATTAGCATTGCGCTGCCCAGTATCAGTGCCGGGATAATGATTTCAGATAGCAGGCCAAGATTAAACTGGGCGCCAAGGGAAAAGAAAAACATTACCAAAAAGAAGTCTCTGAGTGGTTTCAAGCTGAGGGCGATATATTGTGCGATAGGACTGCTTGCAATGGTAATGCCCGCCAGGAAGGCGCCGATTTCTGCCGACAAGCCAAGGTATTCTGCCACAGCAGAAATACCCAGGCACCAGCCAATAGCCAGTAAAAAGACATACTCGCCAATACGATCAAAGCGTGCGAATAAAGGTAATAATATGTAGCGTACGGCGGCGATACAGGCCAGCACGAGGAGCGGAAGAGCCAATAGGGTGATGCCGATCTGGCCAATATCAACCTGTCCATTTTCGCCGCTGAGTAAAATAAGTAACACAAAAATGGCGATAAAGTCCTGCATTAACAGCATACCGACCATCATCTCGCCGATATGTCGGTGGTGAAGAATAGTTGTGGGTAACAATTTGATGCCGATAATTGTGCTTGAAAACATCATCGCAGCGCCGATGATTAAGTTTTCGAGATGACTGAAACCAAATGCATAGGCAATGCCGTAACCGGTGACAGCAAAAACCACCGAGCTAATCAAAGTGACGTGGGTTACTTTTTTCAGCACACTGAACAGTGACTGAGGCTGCATATCAAGCCCCAGTAGGAATAACAGAAAGATGATGCCAATATGGGAAATTTCAGAAATTAGATGGACATCGGGAATTATTCCCGTGCCATAAGGACCGAGGGTAGCGCCGAGTATGATGTAGGCGACCAATAAAGGTTGGCGTCCGAAGAGGGCTAACGATGCGACAATAGCCGCGCCGCTAAAAATCAGTACAAACGAATGAAAGACCTCACTACCCATAAACTACTTCCCTTTGTCTTTGCTATTTTGCCCTTGGGTAGGGGGGGTAGTGCAAGTTTTATCCCTGTCTGCGACGAAAAAGGGGTTGTCGCTGGTCAACGCAGGCCTGATAGGTGACACTGAAGGTCGATAGATAATCTTCGATTTTGTGGGTTTCTTCGGCTTCGCCATCAAGTGCCAGCGCATCGAGGCAAAAAGCATCAAAACCACAGCGCGATAAATAAAACAGCTGATCTGGGACAATTTGGCCAATGGCCCGCAATTCACCCGTAAACTGGTAGCGTTCACGTATCAGTCGGGCAATCGAAAACCCGCGACCGTCCATAAAGGTTGGAAAGTTGACTGCCAGATGCTGAAGCCTTTCAATGTCGCCCGCAATCTCTTCAGGTTCCTGTTCAGCATCGAGCCAAACACCAATAGTCTCAGTGTTTTGCAAGCTCTCTTTGTTAGCCAGCCAGTAGTCCAGAGGCACAAAGCAGGGGGCGTCGGGGAGTGCGCCCGTGAAATCTTTCGCTAGCACCTGCCAGCTATTGTCGACAATACTTTTGCCTTTAAGCAGCTTTGGCATAAATAAACTCCTTGAAAGGGGCGGTGCCGATGCGGCGATGGGTGTCGAGAAAAGTCTCTCCCTCAATACGTTGGTCGACATAGATGCTGAGAATTCTTTCCAGTACATCGGGTATTTCGTGTGCATAGAAAGAGGGACCGAGCACTTTGCCCAGAGAGGCGTCGTCAAGAGCACTGCCACCAAGCTGTATTTGGTAAAATTCTTCCCCTTTTTTGTCGACGCCGAGAATACCGATATTACCCACATGGTGATGGCCGCAGGCGTTCATGCAACCAGATATGTTGAGTTTAATATCACCCAGGTCATAGAGGTAATCGAGATCGTCAAAACGCCGCTGAATCGCTTCGGCAACAGGGATGGACTTGGCATTAGCCAGTGAGCAAAAATCGCCACCTGGACAGCAAATCATATCGACCAGAGTGCCAATGCTCGGCGTGGCGAAGCCCTGTCGTTTTGCAGCTTGCCAAAGTTCGGGCAGGTCGCTCAATTTCACATCGCCTAGCACTAAATTTTGATGGTGAGTAACTCTCACCTCAGAGAAGGAGTAGCGATCGGCCAAATCGGCAATCGCCTCAAGCTGACTGTCGGTGACATCGCCTGGGGCTACGCCTGTGGGTTTGAGTGACAAATGGACGGCGCAATAGCCTGCCACTTTGTGAGCAACCACATTTCTATCGCGCCACTTGCCAAAAGCAATTTGCTCGGCGGCTAAGGTTTGCAGGCTTGCTTCGCAGCTTTCGACATCGAGGCTTTCATAGGCCGGGCTGGTGAAGAAGGCTTTAGCGTGCTCGATCACTGCATCGGTTAGTGTCGAGGGGCTGTCAATCTCCTG
>JBFHDT010000046.1:0-10109 GCA_041584575.1 Porticoccaceae bacterium | reverse complement strand
TGATGACCGATATTTGGGAAAAATCGCCACAAGTGCCGGAGAAAGAAGGCGTCATCGCCGTTGATGATCTCGCCGAATTGGTGGTGACCATGGCCTCTCTACCCAACCACGTGAACCTTTTTGAATCAGTGATTGTGCCAGTCACACAACCTTATTTAGGGCGGGGTTAACGGCAGTTAAAAGGCGCTGTGATGACAACACAACGTCTCTTTATTCAAAAGCCATTTCAATGCCGACAGTTAGGCGATCATTGTCGTCAAACTGGCCAAAAATACCTTCCCTGCTGCCGTAATAAGTGTCGTTAGAAATCCAGGTCTTAAGGTTATCTTGCCATTCATAACTGGCGCGTAAACGAATTAGACCGTCGCCGATATTGGTGTTGGCGAGCCAAACGAGTCTTAGCTCTATGGTGTCATTGAGCAAGGTGTGATTCACCAGTAGTGATACAGTGGAATCGGTTTTGTCGCGTACTGTGGCTGATTGGCGATTCAGAGCGACACTTTGAAACAGCTGTCCACTAATCAGGGTGTTTTCCAGGCCTGCCCAGTCGAGACCTATTACGTAAGATATCTCTTCACCTTTGGCGAGGCCATTGCTGGCGCTCGCTCCTTCGGCGAGAAAATAACGATCGCTAAAGTAAGCCAGCTCACCACGTAGTACCCAGTCATCAAAGGCATTGCTAAAACTCCCACCCAGGACATGGGTGCGGCGGTATTGGGGTTCTATTTCAACGTGAAGACCGTGGGAAGTAAGCGACCTGCGTTGGTAAAGCAGGGCAAAGTTGTCGTATTGGTAAAGGTAGTTGAGGGTGAGATCCCAACCCCGCCAAAAGCGCGATAGGCGCAAGCCTACATCGGAATCCATCAGGGTGCGTGCTGGGCGCTTAAAGGGTTTTACTTCGACACTGCTGACGCCAGCCTGGGGTTGTGGCAGTAGGAGGGGCGAGGTAGGTGTGTACAAGGCACCGTCGGTCGCCAGTGTGTGATAGCTTTGATCGGGTACCCATAAAAACTGGGCATCCCATTCGCCGACATTGGTCTCAATATTGGCTATCCACTGTGGGATGCGTGAATCGTCAAAATCCTCCAAAATAAATTCACGGTAAGATTGCGGGTTGACGATGTCTAGCACTTTTAGTCCATCGGCCTTTCCCCATACCACCTGTTGTTTGCCGAGGGTAAAGTAAAAGTTATCACTGGGGAATTCGACGTAGAATTCGCGTAACTCAAGCTCGCTACTGTTACCGATAAAAAGGGGTTTGCTGAAGGGGCTGTAGGCTTTGTCGGTAACGCCTTCTGGTGAAAGTGCATCGAGGCCAATACTGCGAAGTCGTCCCAGTGCTGTAAGCTTTGCGTTGTTATCAAAGCGGATAATAAATTCGGGCTCAACAGTGAATTGATAGTTTTTCTGTTTAAAATTATGGCTGCTGGCACTCCATATAACACTGCTAATAACGGAGCTTTGCCATTGGGCAGCGTAGAGCGAAGCGCTAAATAGCGTGCATAAAGCCGTAATAATAGCGGCCCTGATAAACGCAAAATAACAATCCGCCTGTGATGTTAATAGTCGCTTTTTGTCAGGTTGTAATTTGCGGTTTGCGTCGGGCAGCACAGACAAGGTGTTAGAGTCCGCGTTTAATAGCGTTGGTAGTAAAATTGCCGTCTGGGACCGGGCTTTGGTAGTCGACCTCGCTAAACGTCAGGCCTGTACTGTGTCCGGTTTTATGGTTTTCAACTTCAATATTTTTCTGAGTCCAAATGCCCTGAATTTTCTCAATATCGTTGATAGTAACGGTTTTTAGCAAGTTGCCTTTAATATCCCAAAACTGGCTGGTACGAACCATCCATATTTCACTATCGACACAGGATTGGGTTTTGCTATAACCCAGTTCTCGGGCGATCTCCTGAGTTTTTGGTATGCCCTCAATTTGCAAGCCGGGTTTACCCTTAGAGTTACAGGTGCCGATGGTTTTAAAGTTAAAGTCAGTAGTGGAGACCCTCGTTTCTAACTTGATGTCTTCATAGGTCATGTCGGTGCCGAGAAAATAATCGCCCCGGTCTGATGCTGAAATACGCCTTACTTTGCGCAGAGCCGGCAAGTATAGCCATTGATCATCCGCTAGATCTGGATCGTTATAATCGTGGGTTAAAAAAGCGGTATCTTTGATATTTTTGGGAGCAAGATAAAAAATAACCGTACGCTTTTCTGCAGCAAAATATTTTCGGTAACTCATTGTTTCACGTTGGCGGATTTTCCCGCGCCTGTCACGCATTTCAATCTTGAGCTTGCGACTGACAGCTTTTCCTTCGTCGCGACTATTAATATGTGCGGCAACTTCTTCGCCCGTTGGTAAGCCATTTACATTGCTGTCGGTTAGATTTTGGGCCAATACGGGAAGAGCGAAAATGCTGATTAAAACAATAATTAGATGGGTCTGTTTCAAACGAGTTTTCCTTTTGTGAATCATAAAATTCATTTATCGATGGTTATCATAGCCCAAAAACTTTGGTTTAAATGTCTTTGCCATAGCAGGTAATAAAATCATGCTGGCGAGAAAGCTCATGGTAATTGATAGGGCAACACAGGTGCCAAACTCCTGCAGGATAACAACTTTACTAAAAGTAAGAATGCCAAACCCAGATGCCAAAGTGAGAAAGTTAAATAACAGGGCGCGTCCGGTTGATGGAAACAGCGCCATTAATGTTTTGTCGGTAGCGGCATTACTACCACCAATCAGCACCTGTAGGCGTTCGACGGTGTGGATGGAAAAGTCGACGCCGAGGCCAATGGCAATGGCGGCAAACATCGATGAGCTGACGGAAAGAGGCACCCCGGCATAACCCATATAGGCATAAATACCAAAAACGGTGGTGACAATGGGCGCCAGACAAAATAGGCCGGCAATGAGAGAGCGAAAGCTAAGCGCAGCCATAATATAAACCAGTGCCAGGGTGACTGATAAGCCAACAAAGTGCCCCTCGCCCAGATGCTGCATCCATTCGTAATTAATATTGGCTCGACCCGTAGGTTGTGCACTGATGTGAAGGTCATTGAATGTGTCTTGTAGATAGTCATTGAGATATTCAATGACAGAGGCAACGGTTTTGTAATTCTCTTTTTCGAGGCTGATACGAATATTCGCCAGACGGTAGTCGTAATCAATAATGTCGTGAAAGTCAGTGGGGTCTGCAGTGACCGAATAGAGTAAAAAATATTGAGCATTGAGTTCGATGCTATCTGGCAGGCGGTAGGCATCGGGGGCATCGGCATGCATAGCGCGATTCATTTGTTTTAAATAATCGACGACTGATGTGCTGCTCTTGACGAGGGGATGCAATGCCATGTGGCTTTGCAAGGCTTCGATTTTTTGCAGATTTCTGGGTTTGAAAAGATCCTCGGGGTTTTCAGTTTCGACCATTATATCGAGAAAATAAGACCCATCGAAAGCTTCGTTGATGACGTCATTGGCAATAATAATCGGCTCGTCTTTTTGGAAGGCTTTAATTAAAGACTCATCCATTTCTATTTTAAGGCCACCGTGTATACCGGCGCCGATAGTGAGCATGCCTAGCAGTAAGAAAAAACGCGGATGGTTGAGCGTTATTTTACCCAGCAAGCTGACCGCTTTGGCGAAACTGTCAGAGTGTTCGCGGTCAGTGTTACTGGCAGGGAACTCGCCCATGGGTACCTGCTCTGGTGAGTTTGCTCTGAACGGCAGTGTGCGCTTTCCATAGGCACGACTTGTTTGGGGCTTGAGTAAACTCAACAGGGCAGGCACAACGAACATTGAATAGACCCACGCAATGGCAACGCCAAACAGGGCGAAGAGGCCAAAGTACTTCATCGGAGGCATGATTGAGGCGATGCTGAGGCCGAAGAAACCGGCGATTGTGGTCAGCGAGGTCAGCGTTATGGGGCGCCAGATTCGGCTCATGGTGGTGGCGGCTAATTCCCGCGGGCTTGAAGCCGGTTGTTGAGCTGCTGCTTCATAGTATTCCGTAAGAATGTGTATGGAGTCGGCGACGGCTATGCCAATCAGCACCACTGGCAGTGCATTGGTAATAATATAAAAATTGACTCCCAATGCCGCCATTAAACCGATAGCAGATGTCGCAGTGGCGAGTATCACAAGAGTGGGAATCAATGTGCCGCGTAGGGTTCCAAAAGCGACAAAGCACAGAGCAATAATTAACAGAGCCGAGAGTGGCACGATACGCGAGGCATCGGCATCGATGTAGGTGCCAAAATATCCCGTCAATGCACCTTCCCCTGCGACATGAATATTTTCATCACTGTTTAATTGCGCACTACTGGCCAGTGCTAGTAATGCTTGATAAGTGGCCTGTGCTTTGTCGGCATTGAGTTGTTCCGCAATAATCACGGTGCCTGAGCCATCCTCTGCGACTAGGGTGCCAACGTAGAGAGGAAAGGCCATGACAGCGGCTTTTATCGCAATTGCATCATCGGCTGTGGTGGGCGGGGCCTCGAAAAAGGGTTCGACTGTCATGCCCTCAGCGGTGCCAATAATGTTGTTTTCGGTTGCCAGGCTGGTGATCTCCTCGGGATCGAGGTTGTCGATGTTCTCCAGCTGACTGGTTAGCCAGTCAACCAGTTGTAACGTGTGAGGGTTAAATATGCCCTCTGGGCTCTTGTTGATAATGGCGATAATCATGGGGTCGCCCAGCCCAAAGGTTTCCCGGGCTTTTTCACTGAGGAGTAGAGCGGGGTGGTCGGCCGGCATAAAGGCATCGCTGCGGGTATCTTTTTCCAACGTCGGAATAAAATACATTAACATCAGGGTGAGACAGACGCTCAGGCAGAGGCTAAGGCGAGGGTAGGCGGTGCTAGCCCAGAAAAAGTGCCAGGCTTGAGGATGGGTGTTAACAGCAATATCCACGGGGCTGGGATGTCCTTATCACTAGCCTGTTTGAGGTGTTTGTAATTATATTTTGCATTATTAGACCCGCAATCTTTAGCTAGCTCAAGCGCTAATGTTTATCTCTATTATAAAACGAGATGGAGTCGCCTTGACAGATCAATCTTAGGAACTCGCTTAAAGATTTAGGGTGTCGACTTTGTTAGTCACCTTACAGTCATTGTTCTTTGTTGATATTTCTCAGTAGCTCCTGACTGGGCTAGCTGCTAATGCGATCAGGCAATTACTGATAAAGTTGTCGGTGTTAAAGAATATTCAAAGCCTTAAGCGGGGTCTTACTGTTGCTTATTATGTTTAAGATGATGGCGAATAGGCTATTGTCGAAATGGGCTGAGAGTAAAACTGAGCATAACTCGTTTGTGATTGAAGCCGGCTTCGACGTCCAATTACAGGCTATCTTAGCTACCACAAACGGCAGGTTAGAGGGGTCGATTTACTAGAAACTGTGAATTACGTCATATAGACAGAGGCAGTCTTGTGAGCCAATAGGTTTCATGTTGATGCTTTTGTCGAGACCCGCTTTAATGGCTTTACTTGCCAATCAAATGTATTGAGGGCCAGTTCTGCAGAGCTTTGTACCGCTATTAAGCACGCGTTAGTATGAGTTTGAACAAGCACAAAACAGAAAGGAGCTGTAATGCCCGAGCGCGATCAGGCTGCACCTGCTAATGAAAAAGCTTCATTAGCAAGTCCTTCAACGGGTGCTTTTTTTAGGTCGAGTTTAACGCGAATTTTACTCTCTTGGTTTCTGGTTCTGTCTCTCTTGCCCCTCGCCCTGGTTTGTTTTATTGGTTACCAGCAGAGTGCCCAGGCCCTACGCGCGTCTGCTATTAACCGCCTTAATGAAGGCGCTATGCAACAGGCCGTCTTTATTGACCACTGGTTCGCCTATCGCTTTAAAGGCCTCCGCGCCCAAGCTGAAGATAATGACAATGCTCAGTTTTTGAAAGCCTTAGCTGAAGGCTTGAAAAACAGCGGGAAAACGGCGGGAGACTACGTCGGCTCCTCCCACTGGAGCAGTCTTGTTGAAGCCAACAAAGCTGACCTGGAACAGCTAATGCAAATTTATAGCTATTATTACGATCTATTTTTGATCGATTTACAGGGCAATATTTTGTTTAGCGTTAGGCGGGAAAGTGACCTAGGGACTAACTTATTTAGCGGCCCCTATAAGGACAGTAATTTTGCCAGCATTGTTCGCGAGAGCTTGAATAACGGTAAAGATCTATTTTCAGATTTAGAGCGCTACTCGCCGAGTGATAATGAAGTGGCTGGTTTTTTATCAGCACCATTGATTGATGACAGTGGTGAGAAGGTCGGTGTTTTTGCTGCGGAATTAAAAAAGCAGGCGATAACTGAATTAACCACTAGCGTTAGCTCAAGCAATGTTTCGCAGGTGAGTTATCTCGTCGGGGAGGATCTTTTGTCGCGCACGGTGATTCGTTCCGCTGATGATGTGTTAGGGAGAAAAATTGAGACTCCACAGACGTTATTGTGGTTAAAGCAGCATAACAGTGGGCACTATGCGCATAACACTGACGAAATAGCGTTTGATTATACGGGTCCTTTTGGACAGAGAGTTTTGGGTGTTCACCATACCGTGAATATTGGTAACGTGGTGTGGGGTTTGATTGCTGAGGTCGATGAGACTGAGGCTCTTGCCCCCGCTCAATGGATGGCCAAACTAACGCTGATGATTCTACTGGTCCTATTTCTTACCGTTGTGCTAGCGGCGTTTTTTGTGTCGCGACGAATCACCCAGCCTTTGAAAGAGCTGGTTAGTTCCAGCCAGCGGGCGGCAGAAGGGCAGCTAGACCAGCCTGTTGATATTCCTGCTGTTAAGGAAATGGCTCAACTGGGTAACGCCTTTAACGCTATGCTCGAGTCACGTCGTCACTATGAAGCGGAGTTAACAACGAGTAATGATAAGACTTTTAAGGCCTTGCTGGAACTCGAGGAGCAGAAGTACGCTCTCGACCAGCATGCCCTAGTCAGTATTACTGACACGGCAGGTAGGATCACCTTTGCCAATGAAAAGTTCGCAGCCATTAGCGGCTACAGTACTGATGAACTACTGGGTAAGGATCATCGCATTCTCAACTCCTCTCACCACCCCAGAAGTTTTTTTCAAGAAATTTATGAAACCCTTGGGCGAGGTGAGGTCTGGCGCGGCGAAATTTGCAATAAGAGTAAAAGCGGAAGTTTCTACTGGGTTGATAGCACCATTGTCCCCTTTATTGATGAGTACGGGGTTACAGTCAGCTACATTGCTATTCGCACAGATATTAGCGCGCGCAAACAGGCAGAATTGAGCAGTGAAAACTCTCTTGCCATTGTCGAGGCCACACTTGAGGCGACCGATAACGGCATAGTGGTGTTCAATCAGCTCAGTAAACCCATACATTTCAACCAGCGCTTTGTTGAAATCTGGGGTCTAAGCCAGGAACAGCTATTGTTTGGTGATGCTAACTCAATTCTGGAGACTGTACGCGTTCAACTGGCTGAGGGTGATTATTTATTCGATATTGTGCAGCGGATAAGGGCTGGCGAAGATCGCTTTTCGTCGGGAGTTGTTCACTTGGAAGATGGCCATATTCTCGAGTACAGCTCAAAAGAGCTGTTTTTGCCAGATGAAAAAAAAGGTCAGGTGTGGAGCTTCAACGATATTACCGCACAAACTCGTGCGGCTGAAGAAATAACCCAGGCCAAAGAAGTGGCGGAACAAGCGACGATTGCCAAAAGTGATTTTCTCGCCAATATGAGCCATGAAATCCGCACACCAATGAACGGCGTTTTGGGTATGTTGAACTTGCTGTCAAGTACCCAGTTGACCGCCAAGCAAAGCCATCAGGTGCGTCTGGCACGTTCTAGTGGTGAAGCGTTACTGGTTTTAATCAATGATATTCTCGACTTTTCAAAAATAGAAGCGGGTAAGTTGGAATTGGAGTCGATTGATTTCGACCTGCATCAATTGTTTGCTGATCTAGTCGAGAGTATGGCGCTGCAGGCGCAAAAGAAAGGTATTGAGATTGTTCTCGACTTTACTGAAATTGAGCAGTCCCGTGTCAAGGGTGACCCGACTCGAGTGCGGCAAATGCTCACCAACTTGGTGGGTAATGCGCTGAAATTTACCCATGAGGGTGAGATTGTTATTCGTGCTGCAGTGACAGCCGGAGCTCAGGACGAGGTGATTTTATTGGCCTCAGTGACGGATACCGGTATTGGTATTCCACCTGACAAAGTGGAGCATTTATTTGACTCTTTTTCACAGGTTGATGCGTCCACTACCCGTCAGTTTGGGGGTACGGGACTTGGTCTATCCATTGTGAAGAACTTGTGCGAATTAATGGGTGGGGAGGTAGCCGTCAGAAGTGAGCTGGGCGTTGGTAGTTGTTTTACGATTACTCTTCCCCTTGCGACCAGTGATACGGCAGCGATTGTCAAACCGGCGGTTAACCTCAGTGGTGTGCGTATATTAATTGTCGATGACAATGCGACTAATCGTAAGGTTTTACACGGTCAACTCAGTCTATGGGGCGCCATTGTCATCGAGGCCGATAGTGGGGCAAATGCCTTGGCCATACTCGACGCGGAGGCCAAAGATCCTTTTCCTGTGGCTATTATCGATATGCAAATGCCCGAAATGGATGGCGCTGGTCTGGGCCGGGCTATTCGTAGCGATGAGCGTTTTAAGTCAACCGCCCTGATTATGATGACGTCAATGAACGAGCCTGGAGATGCTCAGTTCTTTGCTGACCTGGGTTTTTCTGCTTTTTTTCCAAAGCCCATCACCCCGTCTGACTTATTCGATGCCCTGGCCATTGTTTTAAGTGGTGGTAAGGCGTTGCAGGCTGCTGAGCCATTGGTTACCCATAATTATTTACAAAGCTTTGAATCAGCAGGTGATGCTCCCGGTAATCAGCCGCTGCTAGCCAAGGGTGAGTATCGTGTATTGCTGGCAGAGGACAATGTTATTAACCAGCACGTTGCCATGGGTATGTTAGAGGATATGGGCTACGCTGCCGATATTACCGATAATGGGGCTCTGGCAATATCAAAGCTGAAAGGAGCGCCCGCAGATGCGCCTTATCAGCTGATTTTGATGGATTGCCAAATGCCTATACTCGATGGCTACGAGGCTACAGCTAAAATTCGCAATGGCGAGGCGGGTCAGCGCTATCGTGATATCACGATTATCGCAATGACAGCTAATGTCATGACAGGTGACAGAGAAAAATGTTTACGGGCGGGGATGGATGACTACATTGCTAAACCCATAGACCCCGAATTATTGGAGAATTGCCTGGCTCATTACCTGGGCTCGCAAGGCGGCACTTCGACTTTGTCTGTTGTTGGTGAAGTGAGTGAAGAGGTTGATGAAGTAAATACAGAGGGTTCTGCTTCAGAAAAGCAAGCCTGGGACCAAGAAGGTTTATTGAAACGGGTCAGGGGTAACACGACCTTGATGCTATCTTTGCTGCAACAGTTTCTTCTCAATATGCCCGAACAAATAACGCAATTTACCGAGGCTGTCGACAACACTGATTTTTCCCGTGTCACCAGCCTTGCCCATGGCCTTAAAGGGGTGGTTGGCAACCTAAGCGGCGAGCGTTTATTTGCTATTGCCGCTGCTATGGAACTGGCTGGTGAGAAGGAGGTGAAGCAAGAGGTCGAAGAACTGTGGCCACAGCTACTAACTGAATATGAGTGCTTTTATGAGATATTGACTCGATACACAGACGAGCATCAAGCGGTTTTAAACGATGATGCTCCGGCTTCAAAACAAAGCGCAGCAATGCCTGGGCAAATAAAAGGGCAAATTGCCGAGCTTCGGGCAAAGCTGCAAGAAGGTGGTTTTGTCGATAGTGGGGACCTTGAATGGCTGAAGCCCTACTGTATAGAGGCGCCGGAAAAAACGTTACTAACTACATTATCCGTCCAATTGGCTGAGTTTGACCTGGAGGCTGGGGTGCTAACGCTCGACAAAATAGAGCAAAGCTTGGAGTACGGATAATATTGGAATTAAATGGGATTGATGTAATGGAAACAAAGTCCATTCTTTTGATTGTCGATGATGCGCCGAGCAATATTCAACTGCTTGCAGGCCTGCTCAAAGAGAAGTATCAAATCAAAATCGCCACGGGTGGCCAGCGTTGTCTGGAATTAGCGCATA
>JBFHDT010000045.1:0-10213 GCA_041584575.1 Porticoccaceae bacterium | reverse complement strand
GCGACTTGTTCGGCGTAGGCCCCGTAGCTCGTGTGCCAGCCAAAAACTTTGTCACCAACGGCAAAATTTTTGACGCCCTCACCGAGAGTGGCGATAGTCCCGGCAAACTCTCCACCGGGCATAAACGGGGTGGCAGGTTTGGCCTGATACTTACCTTCCACCAGCAAGCCATCGGGAAAGTTGACCCCAATGGCTTCGATATTGACCAGTACCTGACCGGGGCCAGCCTCGGGATTAGGCATATCGCGGTAAACAAGGTCCTCGACCTTGCCATAGTGTTCACAGACGAGTGCTTTCATAGTGTCCTCGATAAAAGGGTGTTTAGGGTTGCTGTTGTTATAGTTGACCCTGTTCGGCTAAATAGGCGATGGCGATTTCGGCCATGGGGCCGGCCATTTTGCCGTAGGCCAGAGCTTCTTCATTGGAGGCGGTGCCGTCGAGATAGCGTTTCATAATGCCCTGTAAAATGGCCGCAAAGCGGAAAAAGCTGAAAGCCAGGTAGAAAGTCCAGTTGGGAATTTCGCTAATGCCCATGTGTTTGCAGTAGGCGGCGACATACTCTTCTTCGCTGGGAATGCCCAGTGCTGCGCGGTCGACGCCACTAAGGCCTGCCAGGTTACCCAGGTCGGGGTCTGCAGGCATGCGCAGTTGCATACACTGGTAGGCGATATCGGAGTAGGGGTGACCGAGGGTCGACAGCTCCCAGTCGAGCACCGCTAGAACGTCGGCCTTACCAGAGGCGAAAATCATGTTGTCGAGGCGGTAGTCGCCGTGAATCAGGCTTACGCGGCCGTCGTCTTCGGGCATGTTGGCGGGCAGCCAGGCCATGAGTTTTTCCATCGCGTCAATGGTTTCAGTTTCGGCACCGCGATACTGTTTGGTCCAGCGACTCAGCTGGCGCTCGAAGTAGTTGCCGGGGCGACCGAAGCTTTCGAGATCTGCTTTGGCAATATCGACACTGTGCAGGGCGGCCAGTACTTCGTTCATTTTGGCGTACATGGGGCCGCGCAGGCCTTTGTCGACCTCGGTCAGCTGTGCGTCCCAAAAAATATCACCGTCGATAAAATCCATTACATAGAACATGCTGCCAATAATTGCATCGTCGTCGCAAAGGGTGTGCATGGTCGGTACCGGCACGCCGCTGCCAGCCAATGCCGACATCACGCGAAATTCGCGATCGACCGCGTGGGCAGAGGGTAGTAACTCGCCAGCGGGCTTGCGACGCAGCACGTATTTTTTATGGTCTGTGGTGAGCATGTAGGTGGGGTTTGACTGTCCACCGGAAAATTTCTCAGCTTCGAGAAGTTTGCCAAAGTCGGTAATGTGATTTGCCAGATAGGCGCCCAGGGAGTCTATGGGCAGGCTGTCATTTGCTGTTGTCATTTTGATTTGACCTTATCTTTATGGGCCTTGAATGTGTGGCTTGTAAAGGCGACCAACTTGCAGCCGTTGTGGACAGAGGTGTCCGCCAAGGCGTCGGTGAGTCGCGTTACTTCGTTCAGTCTAGTTGAGTTGTTTAAGCGTATTGCCTGGCCAGTGAGCGACCCAGTTGCATCATGTGCACCTGGTCGGGGCCATCGGCGAAACGGATCTGGCGAGCATAGTTATAGGCTTCGGCGAGGAAGAAGTCCTCGGTTAAACCGCCGGCACCGTGTACTTGAATGGCGCGATCGACAACGCGGGCTGTCATCGCAGGGGTGACGATTTTAATCGCGGCGATCAGGTCTTTGGCTTCTTTGGCACCTTCGCGGTCAATTTTGTCGGCGGCCATCATGGTCAGCAGGCGAGCCTGCTCAATGTCGCAGTAAGACTGGGCAATGTCTTCACGTACGGATTGATGCTCGCTGAGTTTTTTGCCAAAGGTGCTGCGCGATTCAGACCGGGCGCACATCAGCTCCAGTGCGCGTTGAGCACAGCCAATAAGGCGCATACAGTGATGGATGCGACCTGGGCCAAGGCGACCCTGGGCGATTTCAAAGCCACGACCTTCGCCGAGTAAAATGTTTTCAACCGGTACGCGAACATCGTTAAAGTGAATTTCCGCTTCACCGAGAGGCGCGCCGAGGTAGCCCAGTGTGGTTAGTGGGCGCACGATGTTGACGCCGGGGGTGTCCTTAGGTACGAGAATTTGTGACTGCTGGACGTGACGGTTGGGGTTGTCGGGGTCGGTCTTGCCCATCACGATCATGATTTTGCAGGCTTCGTGCATGATGCCGGTTATAAACCATTTTTTGCCATTGATGACATATTCGTCGCCATCGCGAACGATGGAGCAGGCGACGTTGGTGGCGTCCGAGCAGGCGGAGTCGGGTTCAGTCATGGCAAAGGAGGAGCGGATTTCACCATTAAGCAGGGGGGTGAGCCACTTTTCTTTCTGGGCCTCGGTGCCGTATTTAACGAATACTTCCATATTGCCGGTGTCGGGGGCGTTGCAGTTAAAAACCAGGGGTGCCCAGGGCACGCGCCCCATGATTTCGGCCAACGGCGCATAGTCAACATTGCTCAGGCCGTTTTCGTCGTCGGCATCGTGGGGTGGCAGGAAGAGGTTCCAAAGACCAACGGCCTTGGCTTTCTCTTTTAAGTCTTCCATGATCGGGGGTGTTGCCCAAGGGTTATCGACACTGTGCATATAGTCTTTAAAGGCTTTTTCGACCGGATACACTTCTTCCTTCATGAACTTCAATAGCAAATCTTGTAGTGCGAGAGCTTTGGGGGAGTGTTGGAAGTTCATGGTGTATTACCTCTTTGTTAAGTGTTAGATGCTAAGTGTTAAAAGTAGGTGTTTGGTTTCTATTAATTGCGAATAGCGCTGCTTAGACGATGGTTATACTGTCGTGTCTGTCGCCTTGCTCGAGATGAGGCAGCAGGTTGAACGCGGCCAAAGAGATCCGTTCAGCGTTGTAGTTAAAACGGGTCGTTGAGGTGTTGCGGATTTGCATCATCAATTCAATGGCGGCATCGTCGGATAGCCCCATTACGCTTTTCATCGACAGGGCCTTGGGGCCGCCTGATGATACGATTAGCACTCGCTCACCCCGGGGGCCTTTCTGGGCCTCTTCGAGCGCGTAGCTGACGCGCTGGTTAAAGTCGAGCCAGGTTTCAGTTTTACCGCCTTGCTCGGCATCATACTGAGCAATTTTAGCGTCCAGCTGGCCATCAATCCAGGCGCGCATGGTGCCGCGCAAAATGCCAAAAAACTGACGTGCGGTGCGCGGTACTTCCGCTTCGGGGTCTTCGCGACGGGCGTACATCGCCATAATCGGGCGGAAGTGAAATTCATTAAAGCCGGGGTCAATACTCGATTCAAAGCGTTGCCCGAGTCCTTCTTCAATACCCGCCAGCGTTTGTTTGTGGCGGCGCATATCACCGGTAATGACGCGGTCAAACTGTAAATTGCGCTGGCGATAGTGTTCGCCCAGCCAGACGGCCTGTTGCTGGCCGAGCTCCGATAGCTGGTCGTAATCTTTGGCCCCTAGCGAGGCCTGGCCGTGACGGACAAAATATATTTCGCTCATACAACACTCTTATTTTAGGCGACGGAGAATATATCAGCACTGCTTATTTATAAATCAATTTTTCGTTAACAGCAGTTGGGCCGAGGAGGGGAGAGCGGACTCCTCGAGGTTAGGGCAGCTGACGATTAGAGGCTTGGCAGAGATGAATCGGGGCGTATATGTGATATAAACAGTAGGAGTATTGGTGGTGGGAGGTACTTGGTTTAAAATGCCGACCCAGATTATCCTCGTTGATTTCAGGTTGTTGCCGATGTCGGTGTTGTTAAAACCTTGTCGTGTCCTCTTGTCTTCGCTCAGTGCTCTGCTGGCGCTGGATATTTCTGCGGCCACGGTTAGTGAGTCGGATGTACTGGGTGATATTCCCATGGTGAATATCGTCAGTCGTTTCGAACAGCCACTCAGTCGTGCACCGGCCAGTGTCACGATTATCGATCGCGCTTTGCTCGATGCCTCGGGTGCTCAAACCTGGGCAGATGTTTTCCGTCTGGTGCCAGGTTTTCAGTCCTACGCAGTCAATGGCAACCGCTATGGGGTGTCTTCCCATGCCTTTGGCAAGGATTTTCCCAATCGTCTGGAAGTGATGGTCGATGGGCGTTCGGTGTACGAGCCCGTGTTTTCTGCTGTAGTCTGGGGCGCCTTGGGTGTTAACTTTGAAGATATTGATCACATTGAAGTTGTTCGTGGCCCGAGCACACCCTCTCAGGGGTCCAATGCCCTGCTGGGCGCGGTCAATATTGTCACCCGCACGCCGGTGCAAGATAGCGGCACAGCACTGACTTATACTAGCGGTGCCCGCGCTACCCGTAATGCCACCCTGCGCCACAATGATCAGCTGGGCGACCTGCATTACCGACTGAGCCTCGGCTACCAGCACAATAATGGTTTTCCCAGCGTGCCTAATGAAGGCTCGCTCGACGATGGCCGCGAACTTTATCAGCTGGCCTTTCGCGGCACCTTGACCCCTTCCTTGCACGATAACCTTGATATTAGCTTTGGTATTGTCGATAACACCGAGGGCTTGGGCGATGCCGATCATCCGAATGAGTACTTGACCACAGATTACGATTCTAACTACCAGTCGCTAACCTGGATACACTCTCAATCCAGTGGTAATGAGTGGAAAATACGGGCTTACCATAACAGCCTGCGGGTCGACAGCCGAGATGATTTTGGCCTGATTTCCGAGGCGTTTGGTGTCTCCCCACTGCTGGTGCCCGTTTTTTTGGGCATTCCCGACCAGCCATATTCACTGGGTTTCGGTAGTTTGATTTCCGAGCGTTTTGACCTCGAACTTGAGCAGCGTTTTGCGCGCTGGCGCGGTTTGCAGTCGGTATGGGGTTTGGGAGGGCACTGGGAGTCAGTGAAAAGTGAGTTTTTATTCAATCACGACGATGAAGTTAGTGAGGAGTCTTTTCGCCTATTCAGCCATAACGAATGGCTGCTGGGTCGTGACTGGGTGTTTAATTTTGGGTTGATGCTTGAAGACGGCAAGGTCGGCACTTTAGTCTCCCCTCGCCTGGCTGCTAATTACCAATTTAGACCTAACCACACCTTATTGTTGGTACTGGGGCGCAGTGAGCGCTCGCCTTCGATCTCTGAGAGAAATATGAATCAGTTCTTTAAGATAGGGGGGCAGGCCTATAACGCGGTGATTCGCTCAGGTGACGGGCTGGCTGAAGAGAGGGTCGATCACGCGGAGTTGGCTTATATTGGTAGTTTTCCTAGCGCAAATATCGAACTCGACATGCGTTTTTTCAGGGAGGAGGGGCGGGATGGCATTCACGCTTTTGAGGAAGATATTGTTCTGCCCATTGCCCAGGTTGATGATCGCATTAAGGTTATCGCCAATACTGGCGAGTGGGAGACCACGGGAGCCGAGCTACAATTCTCCTATCGCCCATTTTCGGGTAGTTTGCTGCGTTTGCACTATAGCTATTTAGACTTGGAAAGCGATGGCGTTAAGCAATTTGAACCGACACCGCTGTACGATGACTTCAATACGTCGCGACCGCGACACAGTGGTGGTTTATTGCTAGCCTATCAGTTTACGCCGTGCCTAAACGGTAGTGTAATGAGCTATTATCAAAGTGCGGTTAAATGGCAAGGCGGTAGTCATATAGATGAGTTTTCACGGTTTGATGCCCAGTTAAGTTTTAACTTTCAGCTTGCGGGCTCGCCGGTAAAGGTACAGGCGATTGCTCAAAACCTGGGAAGTGACTACTCTGAGTACAGTCGTAACAATGTGTTTGAAACCCGCTTTTATATCAAACTAGAGTTCGGCTTGCCCTGATAGGGCTCGCTTGAGGTGGGGTTGAAAATGAAGATGATGAAAGAAATGGATTTCACTGAATGTTATCGCGGAGTATCGCAGATGTGGCTATGGATAAATGAGGCCGGCTGTCGATAAAAAAGCATGAAACAAGGATGTAGCCAAGAATATAGGGCCAGCTTGCTGGCACGAACCCTCGCGGGTGTCGTACTGTCGGCATTTTCTTTGCTCGTAAGTGCTGCCCCTTCGCCTGTGTATTTGCTGCTGTCGGGTGAGCAACCTTACTATCAGGAAGTTTCGGAGGTGTTTGAAAAAGCACTGGCCGAGCAGCCTGGTGCGCCGCGGATACTCATCTCCGGCCTCGACCAAAGCTTACAAGTGGCCGCTGGTAGTCTAGTGGTTGCCATTGGCTCACGAGCCAGTGAATTTGCCTTAAAACGCTTACCCAAGGCTGATATTCTCAGTTTGCTGATGCCGGTGGCCGCCTGGGATGAGCTGCGCGAACGTCTGCCCGGCTCGGGGCGGCGGGCGGCGGTCGTTATTGATCAGCCTTTGCAGCGCTCCCTCACACTCGGTCAGCTGCTCGTGCCGAGTGCCCGGCAGGTTGGCGCAGTGTTTGGCCCGATTTCTGTGGACAAGAGGCCTCATTTGCTCAGAGCGGTGCAGTGCCGGGGGATGGAGTTGGTTTATGCCGATATGGATAGTGCCGACAATCCGATAGGCGTGCTGAGCCCCCTAGTACAAAAAAGTGATCTGTTTATCGCCGTCGCGGATCGTGCCGTCTTTAACAAAAGTGTGGCGAAATGGTTGCTCTATTTGAGCTTTCGGCAAAAAGTATCAGTGATTGGCTTTTCCCAATCTTATGCCAAAGCTGGCGCCCTGGGTGCCGTGTATTCCAGCCCGGAAAACATAGGCCGCCACGGGGCGGAGTTGGTGGTGAATTTGCTAGCCCAAGAGCAGGCTGAGTTGCCTGCAATCGAGCTCTGGGGTACCAATTACCCCAAATATTACACATTGGCGATTAACCGTAAGGTGGCGAGAGCCTTGAATATTCCGGTGCCTGAGCTCGAGGTTCTCTATCGAGAATTTCAATTACTCCTCGAGTCTTATCGGTAATGCGACGTTTGAGGCGGTTTTTTTTCCAAACCCTACATGGTCGATTACTGCTCCTGACTTCGGTACCTTTAATTTTACTGACCATTTTGCTGACGATGAGTGTGCTTTCCGATGAGCGCTTTGATGTCCAGCGCGAATATCAAGATGCTGGTGTCGCTGTGGCAACTTATCTGGCCGCGACTTCAGATTTTGCCTTGTATTCAGGTGATGATGCATTTCTTAATACACTTGCGACGTCGATGTCTGAGCTGGTGCAAATCGACGCGGTGATTTTTTTAAATTTTAATCGGGAAGTGCTGGTTTCTTCTTTTTCAGGGCAAGCTCCCTGGCCGGCATTGTTGCCCGAGATCATTGGCCTGGAGCCTCTGCCAGTGGACGGGCGGCTTTATATCGAAAGGCCTGTTGTCATTTCAGGCGTCGAAATAGAAGATTACGGCGATAAACCGTCGCAGCAGTCTGAAACGGCACCCATCACCGGCTGGGTTATTGTTGTTGTTGATATGTCGGCGGTAGAGGCTGAGCGCCAGGCGATCCTGATCCGCAATGGTGGCACAGCCGCCGGGTTGTTGATTTTAGTTTTTTTTCTATCGCTCATTTTGAGTCGCGGTATGTTGGCGCCAATTACTTCATTGAAGGCCACCGTTGAAGCGATTGAGGGTGGCGACTTGGAGGCTCAGGTCGAGGCTGCGGGTGTTGAGGAGCTTGCGGCCCTGGGCCGGGGCATCAACTATATGGCGCGCTCCATTGCGGATAGTCAGCGAGGTCTAGAGCAGCGCGTGAGTAGTGCTACATCGCGCCTGCAAATGTCGCTACAAGCCTTGCAGTTAAAAAACCTGGAGCTGGAGGAGGAGCGACAAAAAGCCGAGGAGGCCAATCAGGCGAAAAGTGATTTTCTGGCGCGAATGAGCCACGAATTGCGAACGCCTTTGAATTCAATACAGGGCTTTGTACGCTTGTTAGAACAGTCGGGTCTGGAGGCTTCGGAGCAGCAGTATTGTGCAATTATAGAACAGGCGGCGGAACAGTTATTACTGTTGATTAACGATATTCTCGAACATGCGCGGCTACAGTCGGGTGCCATGGAGCTGGATATTCAGCCCCTTGAAATCGTTGCCTGCATTGAAAACCCAGCACGCTTGCTGGGGCCGTCTGCCTATGAAAAAAACATAGAGGTCATTATCGATGTTGACCCCGAGCTACCGGTTTTCCTCTATGGTGATTCGTTGCGCTTTCGTCAGGTGGTGTCAAATCTGGTAGCCAATGCCATTAAGTTTACCGAGCGGGGCCATATTCTGGTGCGCTTGACGAATGGGGGGGTGGTCGACGATCAGGTTACGTTAATACTGGAGGTAGAAGATACTGGCATCGGGATGTCGGCGCTGCAACAGGGCAAAGTATTTGAAGCTTTCACACAGGCCGATACCACCATTACTCGTCGTTTTGGCGGTACAGGCCTGGGCTTGTCCATTGTGCAAACACTGGTTGCCTTGATGGGTGGCGAAATCAGTTTGCACAGTGAAGAGTCCGTTGGTACCACAGTGCGAGTGACTGTCTCTCTGGCATTGCAGACGGGGCATCGCCAGATCAGACAATTGGCGACAAGTATTGCCGTGTTTGACCCGCTAGCGGTTTCACGCCAGGCTTTAGGACATGCGATACAGCGGATGACCCGTGATTTACGACTGTATGACAATTTTGAAGTGCTGGTTAAAGATCTGGTGATGCGGGATATAGAGGCCATTGTGATTAGCTTGCCGGTCGGTGAGTTTGAACATTCGCTGAGTGATATGTTGGTGCGCCTACGGGAATTCACTCATGTACCGGTTTTTGTCTTTTTGCCACTGAGAGGTTTGCGTGGCAAGGCCGCATTCAATATTAGCGGTATTGAGGGCCTGGATATCACCTACCTTGCTAAGCCCTGGGCGACGACAGAGTTTTATACGATGTACAACATGCTAAAGCATGGCTCCCCGATTGGTTCTAGCAATCTTGCCCCTTTGCAGGGTGTCAAAGCGCTGGTGGCAGAGGACAATGATTTTAGTCGTTTGCTGCTCTCAACGCTGTTGGAAAAGGCCGGGTGTGAACTGCAGGCTGTTGATAATGGGCGAGAGGCTCTAGCGCTTTGCGAGCAGAATGCGTTTGATCTGCTGGTGTTTGATGTGCATATGCCGGAGCTCAACGGCATTGATGCCCTTATTGAAATCAGAACTTCAGGTGGCCTCAATACGGCTGCACCCGCCGTGGTGCTTACGGCAGATGTACTTCAGCACGAAAATCGCCTGGATAACTTATCTGGGCGCAATAAAATGATGCACAAACCCTTCGACAATACGCGTCTTATCGAGTTAATACTGACATTGCTCGATAGACAGCCATGCCGAATGCCTCTGCAAGCGGTAGCTACACGGCGTATACCGCTGGCGCAGTTTTTTCAGGAGGTTGAAAAGCTATTGGCCAGTGCCGTGGAAGCCTATCAGGAGCGTGATATTGGCGTGCTGCGTGAAATTATTCACCAGTTACTTGGCATTGCCGGTGTTTTTAAGCAGGGCGAGCTGGAAAAGCAGGTGAAAGCACTGCATACCTTGATCAAAGAGGAAGATGCCTGGGTCGGCGATGCCTTACAGGCGGTAGAGGAAGAGCTTGCCCGCCTCAAGGCAGAGGCGGGGGAGGAAGAGGTTTAAGTAGCAACGGCCTTAGTTTAGGGGCTTGTTTAGCGCCACAGAGGGTTTAAGCACTCAACTTAATACGCGAAGTCGTATCACACCGTCTACCGCTGCAATGGCGGCGACGATGTCTTCGCTGGGTTGCTGTTCAACGTCAATAATATTGTAGGCGATATCGTTGCGGCTTTTGTTGACCAGGTCGATCACGTTATTGTCGCTGTCGGCGAGAATACTCAGCACGTTGCCGAGTACCTTCGGCACATTATTGTTGCTGAAGGTGATGCGATAGCCAGCACTTCTCGCCATCGCTGTGGGAGGGAAATTGACAGAGTTTTTAATGTTGCCGTTTTCGAGGAATTCCATCAGTTGATCGGCGGCCATAATGGCGCAGTTCTCTTCCGCCTCCTGGGTGCTGGCGCCAATATGGGGGGTCAGTATCACATCGTCTCTACCCAGTAGATCGGGCGTGGGGAAGTCAGCAATATAGCCGCTAAGCTGTTTGTTTTCGAGTGCGGCTACCAGGGCGGCGGTATCGACGATCTCTTCACGGGCAAAGTTGAGCAGTTTGGCGTTGGGCTTAAAGCAGCGCAGGGTTTCGGCATTGATCATATGCCGGGTCGCGTCGATGGCGGGAACGTGCAGGGTGACGT